>JAOZMT010000006.1 GCA_029934175.1 Victivallales bacterium
TTAATGGATTTTGGATTATTGCTTGAAAAATACAATCCAACAATCCAACAATCCCCTTAAAAGATTGAATTAACTACGGAATTCAATTTGGACTTTTTATTTTATTAAGTGTGAGGGCTGAAATTAAGTATCTTTCCCAGTATATTAACATTCTGCCACCGAGACGGTGGCACTACGGTTTTGTGCTTTGCACTATGAATTGATTAAATCGACAGCCCCTGAAAGCGGAACTCCGACATTTTTTTGACTTTTCTAACTCTCAAAGTGTAAAGCCTTGTTGAAACTAGCCAATAATAATACAAAAACATCCCTAGAATCTAAACTCACGGGTTAAAGTTCTAGTTCACTTATTTTATTTCGTCCCATATCATGATATTCTAATTTATCAATTTCTATATGTGGATAAAGTTTTGCGAATTGTGCAATTTTGTTATTATGTTCATAATTATCATTTACATTTGGAATAATTGGACATCGTAAAATAAAAGGCTTTTTAAGTTTGCAAATTTTTTCTAAATTACTCAAAATTAATTCATTAGGTTGGGAAGTATATTTTTTATGTTTTGCAGAATCCGCAAGTTTAAAATCATAATGAAATAGGTCAATGTATGAGAGAATTTCTTCGAATAATTCCCATTTTGCAAAACCTGAAGTATCAAGACAAGTATGAATCTTTTCTTTTTTAAAAGCTTTTAATAATGATTTTGTGAATTCAAATTGCATCATAGGCTCGCCACCTGAAATAGTAACTCCTCCCCCTGATTCATCATAATAATCTTTATCTTTTAGAACTTCAAAAATTAATTCATCAACTGTTTTTTCTTCACCGACAAGTTTACGAATTTTTTCGCCATTAACCGTAATATTTTGATATTGCGGTTTTAGCAAAAAAGATTCAGGATTATGACACCATTCACATCGCAACGGACAGCCCTTTAGAAATATTGTAGTTCTTATTCCTGGACCATCATGCAATGCAAAGCGTTGAATATCAAAAACAATCCCTTTCAATTTTATCCCAATGATTTTTTTAGCATTTGTTCTGCTCTTTCATTAATTTGACAATTTTCAAATCTAAAAGAACGAGCCATTTCAATAATTTCTTCTTTGGAATATTCTTTAAGTTTCATTAGAAATGAATCCAACAATAAAAGTTCCATATTCCTTCTTGCTTCTCGAACACGATGCTGTGTATATTCAAAATCTAAATCTGGAAAAATTTCTCTCACTCCATCAAAAAAGACTGACTGAACTTTTGCTCCTGCATCAAAATCAACCCAACATAAATCTTTTAACTTTTTCGCTTCTTCTTTTATATCTTCTCTATTTACAAATTTTTTCCAAGGACAATCTTCTTTAGGAGTAACAAAACCATAAGGAGCTAAATCTTTATAACACCAAATCGCCCAATGATAATTAGACTTATCATAAATATCAATCATCTCTTCATTAAGTTTAAATATTTCTTCTGTTGATGCAGTATAATCCATTCCAAATTCTGCATATAAAACAGGTCTTTGAACTCTTTCCACAGCTGCACGCTCATGAATTGTTTCCTCTAAAATTTCTCTATTTGCAAAATCACATGGGTATTCCACAACATCACCATAAGGAACAGATTCATAAGGATAATAATGTGGTGATGGAATCATTTGTTCATCTAAAGCCCAAAGATCATCTGTTAAACTATCTGTATTTTTCCCCCAACCATTTGCAACTAAAACAATAATATGATTTGGATCAATTTCTCTCAATGCTGGAATAATATCATGATAAAAATCTTGCACTAATTTATCATCTTGATTCATCGGAGATGGAGCAACAGGTTCGCCAAGTAGTTCATATCCCATAACTGTTGGTTCATTTTTATAGCGTTCAGCAATTGCTTTCCAAAGATTTATTGTGCGTGTTTGATAATCTTTTTCTTTCCAAAATAGAGCTTCTGGTAAAATACAATCAACATTCCAATCAACAGCTTGACAACCAGGAGCTGCATGTAAATCTAACAATACAAACATATTATATTTTTTAGCAAGTCCGATAATATAATCAAAAACTTCAAATCCCTCTTCTTTATAAGCACCAGGATTCATCGGATTTTCTAACATTCTCCAATTAAAAGGAAGTCTAATAAAATTAATCCCTAAACTGTGTAAATATTCAAAATCTTTTTCGCCCATATAGGATTCTTGCCATTCTTTAAAAAATGCTTGACCAATATCTTCTCCAAGAATTGCATCAAAGCGTTCACGGATTTTGTGATCAATATAAGGTATTCCACTCATGTGATCTTCCAAAACTAACCATCCTCCTAGAGAAACTCCTTTTAATTGAATTTTTTCTCCTTGATAAACTAAATCCATCCCATCTACTTGCATTAAATTTTTATTCATTTTTTTTCCTATTTTATATTTTTTAATTAATCATTAACCATTATTAAATGTTCTATGTAAAATTTCTTGTTGAATATCTTCATCAATCTCAACAAATCTTGCACTCCATCCGCCAACTCGAACCATCAGGTTTGCATACTTCGCAGGTTCTTTTATTGCATTAATTAAGTCATCTTTATTTAATACTGTCAACATAGCTTGTGCTCCTCCTTTTTTCCAATATGTATTTAACAAAGCTTTAAGCTTTGGATATAATTTTTCTGAAAACATTTCAGCTCCAAACTTCATATTTTGACTTGCTCCAGCGTGAATATCTGTATCAAACTTAACTATTGAATTTAAAAATGCAGTTACACCACTAGTATCATTCCCAGGTTGCGGATTATTGCCATTTGCCGTATATGTAAATGCTTTTCGTCCATCTGGCGATGCAAGTGTATGACGGCCTAGAACAGTATTTGCTGCATTATTAATAATAACAATTAAATAAGAATCCATTTCATATTTTTTTGCTTGTTTCTGAGTATTCAAACAAACAGTTTTATGAACTCTGCGAACCATTTGATCCACCTCATCAATATCATTCCCATATTTAGGAACTTCTAATAACATTTTTTGAATATTTTCATATCCAACAAAATCTGCATCAGTTGCTTTTATTAAATCTTCGGCTGATATTTTTTTCTCTTCATAAACCAATTTTTTAATTGCATATAACGCATCTGCTGCATTAATTTGTCCATAAGATTCAAGCGTTCCACTTAAATGTTCAAGACCTCCATTAAATACGGATTTTCCTTTCTCAAGACAATTATCAAATAACAATGTCCATAAATTAAATCCACATTCTTTTCCCACAATATCATATTCAAGTTTTTCTTGTTCAGCCATCATATCGCACCAATATTCAACATTTTCTGCGAACGCCGCATACAAATCTTCAAATGTTGTAAAATCTTTAAATTCTCCTTTTGGAATACCTACAGTTCTATCTGTCAATCGTTCATGTCCATTTCGCAGGACACATTCCAAAATCTTTAAAATATTAAAAATTCCACTTGGAGTTGCAAAGCTTTTTTTATACAAAACATATTCTCCACAACCATAAGGTAAATATTGTTCAGCCATTTCATAACTAACGCTCATCGCTTTTTGAACAGATGGAATATTTACATCATCATTATATAACATTGGATGTGTGCGACCTTCGCTAATTGATTTCATAGAATGCTCATATAATGATTCATCTTGACCTTTATAAAAACGCAAAGTTAATTGAGGTAAAGGAACTAAAACTTTTCGTGTTGCTTCGATTGCGATATGTGCAAATTTATTTGCATTTTCTTCATTTCTTCTGCCTTTCCCACCAATAATTACACGATTATCAAAAGGAGCTCCGTTATCATTTATTAATTGCCAAATCGATTGAGTAAGTTTCAACGCTGATTCTTCTGTTAAGTTTCCTTTATCTAAATCATTAACATAAAAATCTCCAAAATACTCATCCATTCTTCCAAAAGCATAAGCTCCTGAAACAACAGCATAAATCATCATTAATTGCATTGCTTGACGAAGTGTTTCAGGTTTATTTTCAGTGATAAATAAAAGAACATCTTTCATTTCTAATAATTCTTTTTTGCGACTTGTGCAATCTGCGACTTGTGCAAGTTCATCTGCTTGCTTTGCATAGAATTTGCATACAACGCAGATATTTTCTAACGATAATAAAATTCCATCAAATAATTCTTTATCTTCCGATTTTTTGCGATATGTGCAAATTAAATCTTTCATTCCAGGAATACCATTCAGCATTAATTTATCCCAATCCCAATGAGGTCCAGCCATACGATAAAGTGGATGTGCGGGATTTGCAGCAACTTTTCCATCTGACCAATTATCATAAGGTAAGGCTTCTTGCATTTCTGCGGAATATGCAGAACGAGTTTTATAATGAATAGTTTCTGTTTTCCAAAATTCTTTTATTTCTGCGAGTTGTGCAATAATTTTATCATTTGGATTTAAAGCTTCAATTTTCTTATCAATAACTTCATCATGACAATAATATCCTGCTGATGGACCTGCTCCTGCGGCTAAACCTAAAAATCCAATCCCTGTAATAGATTCTGTATTTGGATTCCAGTTACCTCGAATTTTATCAACTCCATCACTACAAATAAATCTTCCAGCAAATAGATCTCCATTTTCAATTGGAGACATTGCCGCTGGAAACATTTCTGCAATACATTTAGCTTCTCGAATTGCGGGATGTGCATTTATATTTTCTTTATACGCTTTTGTGAAATTTATTTCTACATCAAAATTACTTTTCATAATAAAACTCCTTTTATGTTAAGTAGAGTAATATACTACAATATTTTGATATATCTTCCTTGTATTTGACTTTTTTTTAAGTTATGTTGATTATTTTTCAAAAAACAAAAAATTAAATGAAAGCATTTAAAATATTTAAATTTTCATTTGATATTTCACTTGCATTTTCTTTTAAAATAGATTTATTTATTAATGTAATTTTGGCTGCATTTTCAAGGACTTCAAGTCTGTCAAATGCTTGTAAAAGATTTTTTCCCACAGCAGTAACTCCATGATTTTCCATTATTATGCAATTAGCTTTTTTTGCACATTTCGCAACTATTACTGCAAGTTCATCTGTTCCCATTGTTGCATACTTCGCATATTCAACATTGCCTAACATAGCATAAGATTCAGCTAAATAATTTATGTTAATTTTTGCAGTTGACGCTGCAAATGCACTTGCCATAACAGGGTGAGCATGGACAATAGCCCGAACATCTTCTCTTGATTTAAAAATATTGAGATGCATTTGAGTTTCAATACTAGGTTTAAATTTTTTCCCAATAATATTTCCATCTAAGTCCATACAAGCTATTTCATCTCCTGTCATTCTACCTTTGTCAGTTTGTGATGGAGTTATCAAAATAGTCCCATCGTCACATCTAAAAGATATATTTCCGCCAGATGTTGTTGTCAATTTTTGTTGATACAACCTTGTCATAAAGTATGCAACTTCATTTTTTAATTCTTGAGTATTCATATTTGCCCACTTTCTAATATCGCAAATTGCTCTCGTAGTAGAGTAGCTCTTAGAGCATTTCTATGTTTCGACGACATTGCTTTTTTTGCAAATTTTTGTAGATGTCCTGGCTGAATAGTCACAAAAAGATTATTTACTAGGTGGATATCTATATTAGAAAACATCCCTAGATCAACCCCGAGCCTAATAAATGAAAGTCCATCTATCGCATCTTTTGCTGTTAATATATATGCATGTCTTAACCTTCCATAAGATTTACCAACATTATCTAATATTAAATTTTGATCATTTTCTAAAAGATATTGTCTCGCATTTTTCTCTTGACTTATAATTTGATTTATTACTTTTTTTAGTTTACTAATTATCTCAAATTCTGGTTCACCAAGAGTGCTTTGATTGGAAACTTGGAATAAATTACCTAAATTATCTGATCCCTCTCCGTAAAAGCCTCTCACGACTAACCCAAGTTTAAACGCTCCGTTCATAATAGCTTTCATTTTATTAGTTAGCACAAGAGCGGGTAGATGTAACATAACAGAAGCCCTCATTCCAGTTCCTATATTTGTAGGACACGATGTCAAAAAGCCCAATTTTGCATCAAATGCATACTGCACTTTTTTTGCAATTGCATCATCAAAATTATTTATAATATCCCACACTTTATCTAATTGAAATCCTGGCTTAATCGCCTGCAACCTCAAATGGTCCTCTTCATTAATAATGATAGAGAATTTTTCATCTAAGGAAAAAATAACCTCCGATGAACTTTTAGCATTTAGGCACTCATTGCTAACCAAACGCCTTTCTAAAAGAATGCGTTTGTCTAATGGAGTCATTTTGTTAAGAACAAAATGTCCTTGATTATTTTTTAATTCTTCTATATTTAAAACAGCAAGATTAATTTTATTTGCAACTGCTGTTAACTGCTTGTGACTTGCACATTGTGGAAATGGAATGTCATTAATATTTCTTGCTAATCTAATACGAGAACTGATTGCAATATCATCGTCAGGTCCACTATCGGCTAGCCAGTTTACTTTTTGATTTAATAATTTGTTAAGCATGATTTATATTGTTATCTTGTTTTATTTGATTTATTTTATCTCTAATAATAGCTGCTTCTTCATATATTTCTTTTTTTATTGCAACTTGTAACTCTTCTTGCAAACTTTTAATATCTGCAACGATTTTATTCATATCTATGTTTTCAGACTTTATTGAAACTTTTTTTCCAATATGAAAAGTTCCATTATGCATATTTGATAATGCAGGATTTAAAAATTCTTTAAAGACTTCATAGCATCTTTGACAGCCTAATCGTCCTCCTTTTTGAAATTTTTTAGTATCCCAACCACAAATACATTCTTTTTGTGGCATTTTTGCCCCTAGAGGTATTTCAGGTAAAATACTTTCAAGTTTACCATTTAGCATAGGCATTATTTTTTCTGTCAACTCAGACAACATATTAGACATCATTTCATCCGAAAGAGGAAGTTTTCCTATATCTTTAACATCTGCACATTCCGCACACAAGTGCAAATCGTGACCACCTAACATTTCTTTCATGTGTATGGTTGCTTCATTTTTCTTACATTTATCACATTTCATAAAAATACCTCATTTTAAAATCATAGTTTCTAAAGGAACAGTATATTCTTTATCTAAATTAATAGCTTTTTTAGAATATTTTATGGAATTACTGTAGTCTTTATACCAAAGACAAAGTATAGCTAATCTAGCATAAGCCTCAGCGGCATTCGCATTACGCTCTTTATCTGTTACAAGACCACCATGAGTAGTCCTGTTTCGTTCTGCATAATTTTCTAAAATTATAACAAATGCTTTAAAGTCTATATCACTCCACTTGTAAGTTTTTTTACTGTTTCCTTTTTTAATATGTAATATATCGGAATTAGCTAATGCTATTACTCCTTTGAAAGAATTACCATTACATATTATTTTACCTGAATAAGGACTCATTTGAAATGTCTTAATCAAAAAAGCTTTTATTCCTTTTATATACAAAAAGCGTCTCTCTTCAGCCTCAATCAAGTTGTCATATTTTAGGTTTTTAAAATATTGTTCACTTTCATCTTTAGAAAACTCTAAACCACGCGGTCTTGGTCGACCTGCAAAAGTCTTATCATGTATTGCAACAAGTTCATCCACAGAAACACTATCAAAGTCAGATGGGTTTGTAGTTGTTACAATCATTCTTTTACTTTCTAATAGTGGTTCTAAATTAGGAGTATTTGAAAAATTATTATTGCACCATTTTATCCACTTTTCAACTCTTTTATTCCATTTATCATAATCATTTATTTTCATTTGAGGCAATGAATTTTGAAAATTTCTCAACTTATTTTTCATAATAAAAGCATCTAATTTATTATCTGATGCAGATTTAACAAAAGACGCCAGAGCGACAACTCCCC
This sequence comes from Victivallales bacterium, assembly GCA_029934175.1. GTDB lineage: Bacteria > Verrucomicrobiota > Lentisphaeria > Victivallales > JAUVCU01 > JAOZMT01. The sequence goes on from JAOZMT010000006.1 coordinate 7,902, forward strand.
AAAATTTTTCATAATCTTCAGTAGCGAAGAATAGAAATTTATATGAAATTGAGTTATTTCCTGACAAATAATCACAAAGAATATTCATAGGAGCATTTAAATTGCTATTTTCAGCCTGATATTCATCTGCTTTTTCAAAGGCAAGAGCTTCAGCATCTTCAGCATTACCATTTAAATATTTTTCTAAAATAATTAAGATATCGCTAATTTTCTTATCTTCATTTTTAATACTTGCAGAATATGCATTATTTAAAGTAAAAAAAATACAAACATATACTAAAATTTTATTATATAACTTAATCTTCATAACTAAACTCCTTATTTTATAGTGTTTATTGCATATTTTAGAAAAATATTTATGCAATCTTATTTTATATGCAATCTGAAACTAAACGATTTTACTATACTGCATAATTCGCAAAGTTCAAGTTCTTTTTTCTGAAACTTGCTATTTATGCTAATTTAACATCCTTAATTAATAAGGTTTGTTCTTAACGATCTTTATGTAAAGCTTTACATAAAGGAAGTTAAGAACAATCCCAATAATTCAACTGGAGTTATGATAACCCTATTTTTCTTCTATGAAACCATTCAAATCCTAATATTGCAAGTAAAAAGATAAGAGTAAACCAATTTTCTAAGAAAAATATTTTATTTAATTCAAAAGGTATTTTTTTAGATAAATTCAATTTTAAAGGATATTTTAAATTTTGATAATTAATGTAAACTCCACCTGTAATTCTTGCAACATCTTGAAGAATATTTTCTTTAAAATCTGAATTTACCACTTCTTCACTTTGAGAACTTGATATAAAAAATGCTGATTTTTCCAACCTAGTTCCATCGTTAAATTTTACTTTTATACGGCTTTTATATTCTCCAGATAATCTTGGAGTGAAATTTGTAGAAAAGATTCCATTATTCTCATTTGATAAAACAAATTTTTGAACTTTATTGTTAGGATTAGTTATTTCAAGTTCTACATTTGCATAGTTCGCAGATTTATAATATTTATCATATACTTTTATTTTAAAGTCACTATTTTCCCCTTTTGCAAATTTAGTTGATTGGAATAAGGATTTTATCCGTTCTTTACTATTTGATGCTAGCCATACAAAAAGTTTATTCCAAAACAATTCATATCTTTGAAGATTAAAATCAGAACCTAAATGCCATTGCCAACTTGATTCACTTGCGAAGTATGCAATCCGTCCTGCTCCATATTGCTGAATAGCTAAAATGCTATTATTTGAACTATCAGAAAGAATATTTTTAGATCCTAACTTTAATTCTGTAATATTGAAAAAAGCTTTATTTTCTGGTAAATATAAAAGAGGTTGACTTCTTAATGATTCTGTTGATTTAATAGGATAAACTTTAGATGGAGTAAACTCTAAATGTTTTTTCACAAAGTTATTTTCAGAAATAATATTTTTAAATGGTAATAAAGATTTAAAGTTCTTATCTTTTAGCTTTTCTTGCACTGGACCAAAGCATAAAAGTCCGCCTCCACGGTTTTCAGTAAAAGAATAAATATTTGAAATTTGCTCCTTTGTCAAATGTTCTTCTACTCGTAAATCTAAAATTATAATATCAAACTTATTATAAAAATCAATTTTTTGTGGGAAAGCATTTTTATCATATAATTTTCTTAAATTTTCCGAAATATAAAAATTATCTTTACTCATTTTTATAATAGATGAAAGTTTCAAAGGCTTTTTCTTATGAGTATATAATTTTAGAAATTTATAGTTCCAATTAAGCGATGCACCCAAATATAAAATATTGAAAGTATCTGGTTTTTTAACATTTACTTGAACATAAGCAATATCATTTTCAGGAATACAATCTTCTTCTGGTGTATCAAGTTTTATGCGATAACTTTGCAAACCATCTTTTGTTGGAGTTAAATTTATAGGAATATTTTTGCTAGTATTTGCATTAATCGCAATATTTTTTTTAAGAATCAATTTTTCATTATCTAGCACTGACATTGAAAATTTTTGTTCTTTATGAAATGAATTTGATATTTTTACAGAGAAATCAAAAGTCTTATTTTTTATAGCAGATAAAGTCTTATCCGTTGCATATATCGCAATATCTTCCGATACGATATTTTCACCGATTCCAATGCAATTTATAGGTATTGCTTTCTCTTTACACTGTTTGGCTACTTGAATAAAATTAGGTCCTATATTTGAGTTTCCATCAGTGGCAAGAATAATAGATGCTATAGGAGAATATTGGTCAGCAACGATAGTTTCTTCAAGAATTTTCCCTATTGCACTTTTGCCAGGTAAAATATGTATTGGACCTTGTTGTATGGGAATTTTTTCGTTACTAAATGAATAGGACTCTAATTGAAGTTTGCTAGACAGTAACCCTTTATTTTTAGCTTTATTTATGATATCTTGGATAATTTCAAGCCGTGTAGAACCATCTTTATTTTTATTATTCATACTCTCTGAACAATCAGCAAGCAAAATGTTTTTGAATGCATTTTCTTGGACTTTTTTTAAAAAATAAAACGGTCGTATTAAAATTGCAGAGAAGAGTATAATAGGTAAAATTCTCAAACCTGTGATAATTATAGTATCTTTTTTATTTAAAATTTTTCTCTGTATATAAGCTGAATATAAAACAATAGAAATTAAAATAATTGCAAAAAATAAAATATATTCCAATTTAATTATAGGTGTAATATCCATAAAAATTTAACCTGTTAAATTTTTGATTATACTCACCAATGGTAGAAATAATGATATTACTACATAAGCTATAGGAACTGCAATAAATATTGTTAAAATAGGTTCTAAAACGGATTCCAATGTCTCAATCATCGCATCAACTTCAGCGTTAAAAAGATTTCCTATTTTTTCAAAAATTTCACCTAAACGCCCAGTCTGTTCGCCAACTTCAATCATAGTTATCATTGCCGAAGGAAAAGCTTGTGTCAAATCGAATGTCTTAGATATATCCTCTCCTGCTGAAACATTTTGTCTAATTATTCTCATTAACCTTGCAATAGATGAATTCTGAGAATTCGTAGATAAAATAGAAAATGCACGCAAAATAGGAATTCCTGATTGTAGTAAAATAGACATTGTAATAGATAATTTAGCCGTTGCATCTTTCATTAATAATGAACCAAGAATAGGAATTTTAAATATTAATTTATCCATAATCAATTTAGTTTTAGGAATTTTATATAGCATAGTTATTATTATAGACAGTCCTATAATAGTTGCAAGCACGCTGATTATATTATTGTATAATAAATCACTACAAGAAATTAAAAGTTCAGTAGGAAGTGGCAAAACAGCATCAGGTCCTAAAATGCCAGTGAATGTTGTTTTGAATTTTGGGACAACATAAACAAGTAGTAAAGTATTTATAACAAAAGCAACTGATAAAATAATAACAGGATATATCAACATTTGCAATATTTTATTTTGCATTTGTTGTTTTCTACGCAAATAATAGCACATTTGGTTAAAAGCTGCATCCATTCTTCCTGTTTCTTCTCCACATTCTATTGCACTGATATATAAAGGTGAAAAAACTTTTTTGAAGATTTTCATTCCTACAGAAAGAGGTTCTCCATCTCGGACAATATTTGTAATTTGTGTAAGAATATATCTATTTCGCTTCTTTCTAGCTTGATTTCTTAATAACATCAATGCACTAAATGTAGGCACTCCAGCTTCAGTAGTAATAGCTAAACTTTTTGATAAAGTTAACAAATCTTTTGAAGACATTTTCACTGACTCAGGGCTATAGGCTTCAATTTGTCTTTCGTTATAATATTTATACTGCCTTTTTAAAAATGAAATAAATTGAGAATACAAACTAGAGCGTATTATTTTTTTAACCTTTTTCTTATCATGAACTTTTAATTTATCTTTGACTTTTAATTTATCTTTGACTTTTTTTTGTTCTTCAAATTCATCAACAAGAAGCTCTATTCTTGTTCCTAAATTTGTTTTTAAAATACGGTCAATTTTATGTATTTTATCAGGATTATTATTTTCTTGATCAATCATTGGTATCTAAGCTTTTTTATTAACAACTTTTTCTAATAAACGGATAATTTCTTTCTGAGTTACAGGTTTAGGAGTGAAATCTGTCATACCTGCTTTAAAGAATTTAACTCTATCTTCTGGATACACATCTGTAGTAGTCGCAACGATCTCAACTTCGTCTTCAGAATATATTTCGCGTATTGCTTCTGTTGCTTCTATCCCATCTAACTTAGGCATATGAATATCCATAAAAATAAGATCGTATTTTGTATTTTTAGCCTTTTCAACGCATTCTTCTCCATCATTTGCGACATGTACAATAATTCCTTGTTTTTCAAGATATGCTGATAGTAATTTTACATTAATTTTATTATCGTCAGCAACTAAAACATTCAAGTCATAAGTTTGTTTTTTATCATCTTTAATATTTTTCCCTTTATTTTCAATAAGATCGCACATTGTTAAAAATAGTTCTTTTTCCCTTATTGGAGTTAGCATTGAATGTATATCGGAGAAGTCTTTAAGGGATGCCTTTACCTCGTTTGCATTTGCCGAAGCTACAATAATAGGAACAAATCTTGCAGCTTTATCATATCTCAATTCACTAACGATATTTATAGCCTTTTCGCCTATTATATCTTCTTGAATTAGAACTAAATCAAAGTGTATCTTAGGTTGATTTAACATTCCTATTGCACTTTTAACCTTACCTACAGTTTCTGAATATACTCCCAGCCTTAACAACATTCTTGTCATAATTCGTGAAGAATTAGAATTTTTATTAATGATTAAAACTCTTTTATCGTGTAATATTGTTGTGTCATTATATTTTTCAAGTGGATCATCCTCCAACTCTGCATTTATTTTAATTGTGCATTTTGTTCCTGTTCCAACAGAGCTATCAACAAAAATTTCACCATCTAACAAGAATGTTAGTGCATTGACAATTGCCAGTCCCAAACCTGCTCCACTATGTTCGCGTTTTTTTGTTAAGTCAGCTTGCGTAAAAGGTTTGAATATTCGTTTATATTTTTCTGGAGCTATCCCAATTCCTGTATCTTGAACAGAAATTATGAAATCTGCATAATTCGCAGATGTTTTTTCTACAAGTAATTTGATTTCTATCCCTCCAAACTCTGTGAATTTAACAGCGTTATCAATAAGACATCCTATAATTTGATGCAACCTAGCGTTATCACTTCTAATATAATTTCTAGTATTATTTTTATTGACAAAAGTTATAGCTATAAACTTTTCTGCGGCTTCTGCAGAATAAGTTTCAATACAGTTATCAATACATTCTGTTAAAGACATTGGAGTGGTTTCTATTACTATTTGAGAAGATATAATCCTTGAGTAATCAAGTATATTATTAACTTGCGTAAGAAGTTTATTAGAACTTATACTAACACTTTTCGCATATTCTTTTTGTTCTTTATTTAAATCTGAGCCTATCAACAAATCTGACATCCCGACAATTGCATTCATAGGAGTCCTAAATTCATGTGTTATATTTCCTATAAATTCCTCTTTTGCACGCTTCGCAAGTTCTGATTGATACTTTCCCTCTGTCTCCCAATGGTTTGCCAATTTTGTTTTCTTTATAGCAACTAGAGATAAATATATTGCGATAAATGCAAGAACTAAAATTGGAAGAAATAGTTTTTTAACATTTAGGTTCATATTATTTATTTGATCATCTAGCAAACTTTGAGAAACTTGGGTTACTAAATAAAAATTTTGTTCTACATCTGTTTTTTTAGGTAGTAATTCAGGGATAGTTAGAGTGATTTTTAGAATATTTTGTTTGTTTTTTAAATCGGCTTTTTCCACACTTGTAATTTTATTTGTTTTAAGATTGTAAAGTCTTCCGTTAGGCATTTCAATTGATAAATCTTGCTTGCCAAGCAGTTTTGAGGCATCAGCAACTAAAATAACAGTAGCATCCTTTACCTTAGTTGATTGGACTCTAAATAAAATTTTATTCACACCGTCAATTTCTTTGAATGATATTCTAGCGCTACCACTATTAGGCTGATATTTCATTTCTAATTCATCTAACTTCTTTTTATCTTTATACTCTTTTACTTCACTTTTCCCATTTGCATATATCGCAGATTGAATTTTTTCTTTAAATATGAAATGAATTGATTCATATTCCTTGTAAATCTCTAAAGCATTACTTAAATCATCTGTTTGAATAAGAGCATCTTGAATACCTTTTTGTAAAATTGATGATATTCGATTTTTCTCTACAGATAAATTCGATTTCTGCATATTCCAAAATGTTTTTTCAATATTACCGTGTTCTTGATTGTTTATATAAAAAAATGCGATAAATGATGTTATTATAAATGCCAATAATAATAAAGTTAAATGTTTCATATTTCTCTTGCTCCTTAAGTTTAATTAGAATATCTAATAATAAAACACAAAATTATAATATTACAAGTTAAATGGAGTTTTTTACTCTTAAATTTGACCAGTTTCAAAAGAAAGGCAGTATTATCTTTAATATTTACGAGAATTCACTTGAAAAAAGTATTGCCTTGTATTATTTTAATTTAAAAGAAATAATATAAAAAGTATAAAGATGGAATAAAAATGAGTATATGTAATTTGAAAAAAGGATCAACGCTTGTAGCAGCAGTTAGTGGCGGCGTTGATTCGAGCACTGCTGCTGCAATTATGAAAAAAGAAGGATACAATATAATTGGGGTTACCTTACGCCTTAAATCATGTGATACTACTACTGAAAAAAGAAAATCTTGTTGTAGTATAGATGATGATTTACAAGCAAGCGCCTCGTGTAGTATGATGAATATTCCACACTATTTTATTGATGGAAAAGATGATTTTGATCTAAAAGTTTTAAATTATTCTTGGGAAGAGTATAGACAAGGTCATACACCAAATCCCTGCATTAAATGTAATTTGTTTTTAAAGTGGGGAACCCTACTAGATTATGCATTAAATATCGGAGCAGATGGAATTATAACAGGGCATTATGCTAAAATAGTCAATGAAGACTTTGATGGAAAAAATATATCTTTGTTAAAACGAGGAGAAGATACAAAAAAAGACCAATCCTATTTTTTAGCATTTTTAACACAAGAGCAACTATCTAAAACTTATTTTCCTTTAGGAGAAATGGATAAGCCAACTGTCAGGAAATATGCTGATGAATTAAATTTGCCAAATAGCAAAAAAGAAGAGAGCCAAGATGCTTGTTTTGGTTTTGCTGGGGAACCTTTTTCAGAAACTTTAAGAAAACGCTATGATGGTAAGATTGCTAAAGGTAATTTTATTGATAAAGATGGGAAAATATTAGGGCAACATAATGGCATTCATTTATATACTATTGGACAACGAAAAGGTTTAAGAATTGCATTAGGCAAACCAGCTTATGTTCAAAATATAAATACAAAAAACAATGAAATAACATTAACTATTTATAATGAAGACTTAATGCTCAGTTCTCTTATTGCAGAAAATATAAATTGGCAAAATCCTAAATTTAAAACTATGAAATCATTTAAATGTCAAGCACAAATAAGATATTGCCATAACCCAGCTGATGCAACCGTAACGAACAATAACGATGGCACAATTTCAATTAATTTTGAAAAACCACAAAGAGCAATAACTCCTGGACAAGCTGTTGTTTTCTATGACAATGATATTGTCATCGGTGGAGGATGGATAAAATAATGAATGTTTTTGGAAAAATAAAAGATAAAACGCAAGTCAAAGTTGCGAAGTGTGCAAATCAACTTGACACAAAGTCCATTATAACAGGAATTGGCTCTTGTTTTGCACAAAATATACTTAAACAATTATATTGCTTGGGAATGCAAGGAAAACAAAATCCTGCTGGTATTATTTATAATGCTGTATCTATTCAAAAAATTATTACAAGAATTATCAATGAAGAGTATTTAACTACTAATGATTTTTTTCAATTTAATGAGAAGTGGCACTCTTGGGATTTGCATGGAAGATTCTCTGAAAAAGAGTTGTTTGATGCAGTTGAAAATGCGAAAAGTGCATTTTGCACATTTCGCAATTATTTGGAAAAATCAAATCTGTTTGTTATAACACCTTCTTCTTCGGTTATTTATAAGCATATAAAAAGCAATACTATAACTGCAAACTGTCATAAAGTCCCCAATTATGAATTCAAACGAGAAATGCTATCAGTTAAAGAAAACTATGAAGCATTATCTGATACAATTAAAGCTGTTAAAAAATTTAACCCTAAATGCTCTATAATGTTCACTTTATCTCCAGTGAGGCATTATCCTGGAGATTTAGTTTTAAATTCCACAAGCAAAGCTAATTTACTAAGTGCGATTAATGAATGCATATATGATTATGAAGATATTTTATACTTTCCATCTTATGAAATAGTTTTAGATGAATTAAGAGATTATAGATATTATACAGATGATTTATTGCATATCAACGATACTGCAAGACGAATAATACTTCAAAGATTTATGGATGCATATATCGTTCCAGAAAGCATATATCTTATGAAGCAAAATGAAAAGAACATTAAATTTGAAAATCATAAATTACATGGGAAAATTTAAAAAATATGATTTTTTTTTAATATTTATTTGATTTATTTTAAACTTATGATATATTACTTGTTATTATAAATAAGCGAGTGTAGCTCAGTGGTAGAGCATCACGTTGCCAACGTGATTGTCGTGAGTTCGACTCTCATCACTCGCTCCATTTTTTTATAATACCCATTCCTCGCACTGAATTTCCTATTATGATTTTATCCGCTTTTAATAATAATTTTTTATCAATAGACTTTTCTTTTGCATTTAATTCTTCAATTTTTTCTTTACGCCAAATACCAGGTAAAATACCAGACTTAATATGTGGTGTTATCCATTCCCCATCAATTAAAAGAAATATATTACTTATTGCACACTCCGCAATTTCATTGTTAGAATTAAAAAATAAGACTTCATCATATCCTGCACAAATCGCAGATTTATACTCAGAATTATACAAACATCGGTTCGTTGTTTTATGATATTGATATATACTTTTACTATCTGTTTTTTTATCTGATATTTTTAATTTCAATTTATCTTTTCCCCATCCTACTGATGATAAAACTTGTGATTCTATTTTAAAATTACCATTTTCTGATAATTCAATTCTAACCTTGATCTGTTCATTGTCCCATTGATTTTTTAATAATTTCGACTTGATCTTTTGTATATTTACCTTTCTTCCAAAATATAATTGCGAATTATGCAGCCTTTCAAGATGCTCTTCTAAAAAAGAATAACCTTTGGCTTTTGTCCATAATAATGTTTCTATTAAGTTGAAATGTATATTTTTTTTACTTGCAAATGATGATTTCAATAAAGCCTCATCCCATTCATCTTCCGCCTTTGAGTCAGATACAATTCCGCCTCCAATCCCTAATTCTAACTGTTCTTTTGTATTAATTATTGTTCTAATTGCAACATTGAAACAAAATTCGCCAGAAGGAGCAATCAAACCTATAGTGCCAGTGTATGCTTTTCTTGGACTATTTTCAATAGAGTGTATTATTTCCATTGCTCTGATTTTTGGCGCACCAGTTATTGATGCCGGAGGAAATGAAGATTTAAAAATATCAAAGAGTGAAATTGATTTTTGCACAACTCCATGAACAGTTGTTACCATTTGGTGGACTGTTTTATAAGTTTCAATATCAAATAATGGTTCTACTTTGATTGATCCCAGTTTACAAATTTTGCCTAAATCATTTCTAACCATATCAACTATCATTAAATTTTCTGCTCTATTTTTTTTATCATTTTGCAAAAACTTTTTTACTTTTAAATCATCAGCATACAAAAAATCTCGTGCAATTGTCCCTTTCATAGGTTTTGATTTAATATGAATATCCTCACAATTCTCAGCAATATTGCTTTCCAAAAATAACTCTGGAGAATTAGAA
>JAOZMT010000187.1 GCA_029934175.1 Victivallales bacterium
TCTGCGTTACTTTGTTTGCTTTACTCTGAAAATCCTTAGTTGTGGTATTCTCAAAGCATTGTCCACAAAAATTCTAATGATTATTGGACTAAATGAATACCGAAATGTTAGTTATAGCTCTTCGCAAATGACTTGATGCTAAAACCTATTTACTTTTACTTAATATTATTCTATATTTTGTTGCACGCTTTCAGCGTGCGTATCTATATTCAGAACTCAAGTTATGTTAAGCTTAAAGCTTAACATAATGTGAGGTCTGAAGATGGAGTTACTACTATAACTTGTCTTTTTTTTACTCATATTCCCCTTTGGTTGTTTATTAATTTATCTCATTTTATAAATTTTTTAAAAATTTATTGTCTTTTTTCGTGGGGTTCTATACACTTAAAATTTTTATTTCCTACAAGTGCTTACAGTATATACTTTAAACGGTTGAAAATTTTACTTTTTAAAACGCCCTGATTTTGATATTTCAATCTTTATAACTTTTGCTTAGCGACAACTAGCCTAAGAGTTATAAAAATTAAAATATCTTCACCATCATCATTTCAAAAAGTGAATTATCTTCCCATTTAAAGTATAATTAAGACCATTCTTTTAGATTTTTTTGTATAAAATCTATGATTTGTTGATTTTCTTCTTTCCCATTTCCTTCAACGGTTATTGCTTCTCCAAAGTTAAAAAAGACTTTCTTTGTTCTATCAATTCTGCCAAAGTCTTTGACTATTTTCCCTGCCTGCCAAAAGTCAGTTTTTAAAGCAATTGGTATTATAGGAACTTTTGCACGCTTCGCAAGTTTTACTCCTATGGAATTAAAATCTTTTGGAGAAAATTCTGTGGTTCTTGTGCTTTGTGGAAATATCAATACACTATAGCCTTCTTTTAAAGTTTTAACACCTTCTTTCATTATAGTTTTATAATCATCTATAGGACTTTCTCTCGATACAACTACTGTTTTAAATCCTGTTATAAGCTTTCCAAAAATAGGTACATCAAACAATTGCTTTTTTAATGTGATAGCAAGTTCTTTTTCTCTTAAAACCATACATGGTAAAGCTATTGTTTCAAGAGTGCTCATATGGTTCCCAACAAAGATAACTGGTCCTTCAACCTTCTTTATATTCTCCAAACCACTAATATTAATTTCTCCCCCAGATTTTTCAACTAAATGAACAAATTCCATACTCAAATTTGTCCAAAATTGACGAGTGTATTTATTATTTTTAGCTCTATTTGCTCCTTTTATAACAATCTTTGTAAATCCCAAATAAAAAGCAAGGGTATTCCATTTAAATATTTTACTTAAAAATGATTTGTTTTTTTCTGTTTGATAATCATTTTCATCTAAAAAACCTTTTGTTTCAAAATAAGGTTTTTCCTCTGCTAATGCATCAGCACAATTCATATAATTCTCCTTTTATCTAATTTTTTGTCCATCACTATTGCCATTTGTAATGTTATTTGTATTTTCTATATTCAATTTTTTTCCTCTATTAGGTAAGTTCTTATTATTTAGTAATCGTTTTTCGCCTATAGAAATATATTTCTTTTATCTAATTTTTTTGATAAAATGACTCTAAATCCAATATCATAAAAAGATTTAATAGGAGGCAACCTGTCTCTTGAAGCAGAGCGGCACAAATCCATATAACTATTCCAAGAACCTCCTTTGATATACTGTGAAGTTGTTATTTCATATTCTGATATCCAAAAATATTTACTAATTTCAACTTTATGTTTAAACTCATCCTTTCCTCTACCTTTTTCACTTTCAGAAGATCCCATAATAAAAGTTCCTGCCGGAACAGGAACTAAATTAATTCGTAAGTCAGGTATATTGACAGAATTATTCTAGTTAGATATAGCATTAAATGAAATCGAAAGAATAAAAAATATAAATATTTTATTTATACTTTGCATAAATCGCAATTTTTAAATTCCTGCTAAAGTTTCTTTATATCCTAATATTAAATCATTCAACTCAATTAAAACCTTTTCATTTTTTGATGTTAATTTTATTTGTTGAGCTTTCGTTACTGTTCCAACTTTAGCATAAGTAATGCCCTGCAATCCTGCTTCAACTTTATCTGCATACTTCGCAGATGTTGTTAAGATAAAACGACTATTTGACTCCGAAAATAATGTTTCAGTTGCAGTTTGTGCAGTTGATGGAATTAAATCTAAATCAATATCTAACCCCAAACGCCCGCCCATTGCAACTTTTGAAAATCCTACAGCTAACCCACCAATTGCAGGTGTATGAAGTGAATGAACAATCTTCTTTTTTGTAAGTTCCGATACAGCATTGTAAGTCTTAATTGCGACTTGTGCATCAACTTTAGGAACACTATTTCCAGTTTCTGATAACATTGCAAAATATTCACTTCCACCAAGCTCTGGTTTTGTTTCTCCTACTATATAAACAATATCATTTTCAAATTTTGAATCCAATGTTACAGCTGTGCTAATGTCATCAATTTTTGAAATGGCACTGAATAATACTGACGGTGGAATTGAAATTTTCTTACCGCCTCGTGTGCTATCATTTTTCATACTATCTTTACCAGAAATACAAGGAACTTTAAATGCCTTAGTATAATCGTATAAAGCTTGATTTGCTCTAACAAGTTGTCCTAATTTATATTCGCCATCAGGAGTTTTTTCACTTTGAACAGGGTCTGGCCAACAGAAATTGTCTAAACCTGCTATCATTTTCATATCTCCACCTACGGCGATGATTTTTCTAATAGATAAATCAATACTTGATGCCATCATGTGATATGTATCAATATCGCTATATTTAGGTAAAATAGCAGAAGATAAAACAATACCTTCTGTGCTTAATGGTTCGACCATTGATACAGTTGCATCACTTTGCACATCTCGCATTTTTCCAACAAATGGTTTAATAACACTTAATCCTTTAACTTCATGGTCATATTGGCGTGCTTTATACTCATTTGAACAAATATTTAATCTTTTTAACATTGCACCAATATCATCTGATAAATTTCTACCTGCAAGATTAGGCTCATTAAATGTTGGTTGTTTCCAATTAGCTTTAAGCTTTAACACAGGATTTCCTTCGTGCATAAAATCCATATCCAAATAACAAACTGTTTTATCGCCATAGGTCATGTGAAAAAAACCACTATCTGTAAATGTTCCCATTACAGTTGCTTCAACACTTCTTGACTCTGCAAGAGCAACAAATTTCTCAACATCTTCTTTTGGCACAGCAAAACTCATTCTTTCTTGTGCTTCTGATACTAAAATTTCCCAAGGTTGTAATCCTTCATATTTTAAAGGAGCTTTTTGTAAATCCATTTCACAACCGCCACTAAAAGTCGCCATTTCACCGATACTTGACGATAAGCCTCCAGCTCCATTATCAGTTACAAAACGATATAATCCTTTATCACGAGCTTCATAAATAAAATCCGCCATCTTCTTTTGAGTTATAGGGTCGCCAATTTGCACCGCTGCCGTAGGACTTTCTTGATGTAATTCTTCACTTGAAAAAGTTGCTCCATGAATACCATCTTTTCCGATACGACCTCCAGTCATAATGATTACATCGCCTGGTTCAATTGTCTTTTCAAAACCTTTTTTATCATTAATTTTTCTTGGAAGTGTTCCAGCTGTTCCACAATAGACAAGAGGTTTTCCAATAAATCTGTCTTCAAAATATTCCCAGCCTGAAGAATAAGGAATTCCACTTTGATTTCCGCCATCTATAACGCCTTGATGTATCCCATCACGCAGGCGACGAGGATGCAATAAACCTTCTGGAACATCTTCATCTTTAGTAAATGGAGATCCTACACAGTATCCCCAAACATTTGTTATGAGATTTGCTCCTAATCCTGTTCCCATTGGGTCTCTGTTTACGCCTACAATTCCAGTCATTGCTCCACCAAATGGATCTAAAGCCGATGGACTGTTATGTGTTTCAACTTTATAAACCAAGTCAACTTCATCATTAAAACGAATTACACCTGCATTATCCCAAAAGATTGATACTAACCAATCAACTTCTTCTCCAATTTCATCTGTGCTTTTTTTAATATATGATTTAAAACAAGATTTGATATATTCTTTATTACCTTTATCATCAGTATAATCAATTTCAGCAGCAAATATTTTATGCTTGCAATGTTCAGACCAAGTTTGAGCTAAAACTTCTAATTCAACATCAGTTGGATTGTTATCTAATCCTAGTTCTTCACGATTTTTTGCATTTCTAAAATAATTTTGAATAGCCTGCATTTCCTCAAGCGTTAAGGCTAAAGTTCCTTTTTGACTAATTTCGATTAATTCTTTATCTGAAACTTCAAGGTTGTATTTATTTGCAATTCCACCTTCAACAGGAGATACAAATGCTAAATTCAAAGGAATTTCTGAGCTATCTAAAGCTTCTTTAGAAAATATAGATACACTTTCAATAAGTTCATTCGCAAGTAAATCTTTAGCAATATGTTCAATATCTTTTTTATTTAATTTAGGAGCTTTGAAAATATATTCAATAGATGAAAAAACTTTTTCTTTATCAGATAATTTTCTACCAATAATATCGCCAATAGCTTCATGGGCAGAGCGACCAACATTATCCGTAACGCCAGGTTTAAAACCTATTGCAACAAGCCAATCGCAATCAAGATTTCTAGTTTCGCCAACAATGCCCTTTTGCAATACAGGATTTGTCAATTCTTTTGCGATTTGTGCAGCATTTTCCTCTGAAATATCTCCTGATACAGTATATACATCACGAGTTTTAATATCATCTACTTCTAAATTTAAAAAATTTGATATTTTACTTTTTATAGATTCTCCACGAGAATCTCTCCACTTTACCAAAGGGGCAATTTCAATTCTATATTCCATAATAACATCTCCTTATATTTTTATTTTAAGTTTTATACTTATATAATATATCTTTTATTACTATTTTTTCAATATTTTTTATATTTAATTTATATAATATCTAATATTCAGAATACCTGCCCTCGGAGAATTCAAGATGAATCTATTTTGAATTTTTTCCAATCCATGAATAGTTCAAAATCATATCAAGATCTGGCAAATATGGTGCCATGCTACTAATATCCTACTGCTTAATTTATCAATAACTTTACCAAAATGGGGAATATGCGATTTGTGCAATGCTTTTTCATCTAATAACGAAATAACATTACCATTGCCGTCGTGGATAAGACAGGGAGGAAATCTACCGTCCCCAGAAATTCGATTTAAAGATGAGGAAATCAATTTAAGTCATAAATCGAATACAATAAGTCAATTACAATAACTTTATTTTGTGCCTGGCACCGTCTTTTGCACCGTCTTTTAACAGGGAGGAAATCTACCGTCCCCAGAAATTCGATTTAAAGATGAGGAAATCAATTTA
>JAOZMT010000188.1 GCA_029934175.1 Victivallales bacterium
TTATTTCAAATTAAGAATTGAAAAGAGTTAAAAAAAGATCAAAACAATTTGCATAAATCGAAAAATACGATAAATTAAAGAAAAAGTTGAATAAACTAGTCGCAAAGAAAATTTAAATAAATGGAGTAATAAAAATTAAGATGAAAATATATTTTATAACAGGAACTAATACTGATATAGGCAAGACTATTACAACTGCAGCTGTTGCGACTTATGCAATGAGTAAAGGAAAAAAGGTTGGAGTAATGAAACCTGTTCAAACAGGGACAGA
Organism: Victivallales bacterium; assembly: GCA_029934175.1. Taxonomy (GTDB): domain Bacteria; phylum Verrucomicrobiota; class Lentisphaeria; order Victivallales; family JAUVCU01; genus JAOZMT01. The sequence goes on from JAOZMT010000188.1 coordinate 272, forward strand.
TGAATACCAAACAGACATTCAAACAATTAAAGATTTATGTCCTGATATTTATGATATTCCTAAAAACTTAGAAATTCCTTACTTATTCAAATATCCCGCATCTCCTCATTTAGCAGCAGAAAAAGAAAATCGTTGTATAGATAAAAATGTTATATTAAAAGCTTTTCAAGAAATTCAAACAAATGTGCCTATTGATGTATTACTCATTGAAGGTGCAGGAGGCCTGTTAGTTCCAATAACAAGAAATTATTTAATGATTGATTTAATTTGTGAAATGAATATTGAAGTAATTTTAGTTGCTTCATCAGGATTAGGAACTATTAATCATACATTATTGAGTATTGAAGCTTTAAAAAAACGGAATATTGATATTGTAGGTGTGATATTTAATCAAGTAACTACCCCTTGTTCAGATATAGAAGAAGATAACTTTGGAATAATAGAATCGCTTGGAGGTGTTAAAGTATTAGGAAAACTTAAAAATTATAGTTTAAAAAATCCTAAAGAATTTGAAAAAAATGTATTAAGTGATATGTTATTAGAAGATATGATTTAATTGCGATTTATGCAACTTTAAAAGAGGTTTTATGAAAAAAAGAAGAACACTTTATGTTATAGATTATTGCTTAACACCAAAAGAGCATATTGTTAATGCTGCGATTTTATGCGAGAAAGATGAAATTCTTGCTATAGGAGGTGAATCAGCTTTTGAGCGAGATGCATCAGTTGATGTTATAGATTTAAAAAATACTTATGCTCTCCCAGGATTTATAGATACTCATATTCATGGTGCAGGTGGATTCGATTCAAATAATATCTGCAATGAATGTGATAACCCCATTGACAAAATGACATTAGCTCTTGCGTCACATGGAGTAACATCATTTTTACCGACTATAGTATCAGACACCCCAGAGAAAATGCTAACAAGTGTTGCTACAATTGCTGAAATTTGTAAGCGAGGTTACAGTGCTGGTGCAAAAATTGCAGGAATGCATTTAGAAGGTCCATTTATTGCCCCAAAAAAGCGTGGTTCTCAGAAGCAAGACAATATAATGAAAATTGATATGGGATTTGCTCGTGAATTGGTTCGTGCAGGAGAAGGCTTTATCAAAATTATGACATTTGCCCCAGAACTGGATTCAGCATGTGATTTAGTCAACCTTATGATGGCACATGACATCAACCCATCAATGGGGCATAGTCTTGCTATGGAAGAAGATGTGATTCGAGCAATAGATGCAGGTGCTAGACGATGCACTCATTTATATAACGGAATGCCTGCGTTACACCAAAGATTATCTTCTTTAACTACAATAGCACTCACAGATGATAGAATCGCAGTAGAAATGATTTTAGATGGATTTCACTTAAATCAGCGAATGGTAACTTTAGCATGTAGAGCGAAACCAAAAAATAAGATAATAGGTGTGAGTGATGCAATACAAGCTACCGACCTAAATGATGGTATTTATCATTTAGGAGAATCTGAAATAAATGTGCAAGATGGGTTATCTACCGATGAACATGGTGTGATAGCTGGTTCAACCCTTACTTTAGAAAAGGGGTGGGGATATTTAAATACTTTTTCACCTTTGCCTAAAACAGATATTTCAGCATGTTTCTCAATTAATCCTGCAAAAGATATTGGATTATCAAATACAGGAGAATTGCAACCTGGGAAGAAAGCTGATATTACATTTTTTGACAAGGAAACAAATAAAGTGGCTCTTACTGTGATAGATGGAAAAATTGTTTATAATCACGAAGACCATACTCAAATGTTAAAAAGAATAGTGAATAGAAATGAAATTTAAAAAATATATAACTTTACTTTTACTTGCAACTTGTTTTATTATTTATGGACAAAGTGACAAAAATGAGCTTAAAGTTGATGTTGCATTATTCAGTCCTTGTGTCATTCAAGAAGATGGTAAATTGACAGGTTTTGATATTGAGATATGGGAAACTATATGCAAGGATTTAAATTATACAAGTAAATATAATATAATACCTTTTTCCAAAATATTAAAAGGGCTTGAAGCTAAAACAACAGATATTGCTATTGCTGGAATATCTATCACTTCAGATAGAGAAAATAATGTTGATTTTTCCCATCATTATTTGGATTCAGGTTTAAGTATTCTTGTTAAAAATAATAAAAAACAAGCAAATATTATTCCTGTTATTATAAATAAATTATTTACTTTAGAAATGTTATATTTGTTAGGTATTTTATTTATACTTCTTCTTATATGGGGGATTGCTTTGTGGCGTGCAGAGAAAGGCGCTGATGTTATATCTGATGTTTTTTCTAAAGGCTTCCCAGATGCTACTTGGTGCTCTTGGGCAATAATGACAACTATAGGTTTTGGAGATATTTACCCAAAAACTATGATAGGAAGATTATTAACAGTTCCAATTTTTTTAACAGGTTGTGTTATTGTTGGTGTCGTTTCTGCTCCAGTTATAACAGCTTTTACAGTTAGAGATATAGATGTTATTGATAGTCAAATACAAAAAGTAAGCGATTTACGAGGTAAGAAAGTTGCGACAAAAAAATCAAGCACTTCGCAAAAGTTTTTAAATAGTCAAAGAGGGATAGAATTATATTCAAAAAAGTCAATATACGAAGCATATAAATCTTTAGAACAGGGAGAAGTTAATGCTGTAGTTTTTGATTCTCCTGGTATATATTATTATGCAAAAAATAATCCTTCAACAGTAGCAATAGTTGGAGGCATTTTTGAAAAACAATATTATGGTATTGCAACACAAAAAAATAGCTCTTTGAGGAAAAAAATCAATCAATCACTTCTAAAAATAAGGGAAAATGGAGATTATGAAAAAATTTATAAAAAATGGTTTGAAAATTAAATATTTCTATATAATTTTATTGGGATTATTCCTTTCATCTTGCTCGAAAAAAATGGAAGATAATTATGAAAAGGCAATGTCAATGGCTCGTTCTGAAAATAAACCAGTTATGATATATGTGACAAAAAAAACTTGCCCTGCGTGTAAAGATTTTTATGATATTTTCAATAATAATTTAGATAAACTAGATGATTTTGTTATTTTAAAAATAAGTTGGAAAAGTGAAGATTTTAAAATGTTGACCGATAAATATAAAGAAAAACTTATTGGAGAATTTCCTATTATAATTTTTCTATCATCGGATGAAAAATTACTTGCTCTTAATAAGGGTAAATGTGATAAAAATAAATACTTTAAAATAATAGAAACTGTTAAATATATTCATAAAAATCAAGGATAAATATGGAAACAGCAAAACTTTCTATAGTAACAGGCCCATTTAAGGGAAAGATTATTAATGTTGATAAAGATGTTATTATTCTTGGTCGTGAAGAGTCCTGCGATATATATTTCCCTAACAATAATGTTTCACGAAAACATGCAAAAATAATTAAAGTTGAAAAAGGATTTGAATTACATGACTTAAGTAGTAGAAATGGAACTTTTCTCAATGACCAAAGAATATCTGAGATGCCTCTTAATAATGGCGATAGAATTGTTATTGGAGGCTTTATGTTAGCTTTTTATATTGATGCACCAACTCTTGTAGGCAAAATATTTGAAGACGAAGAAAGCGATGAAGATGATGAAGATGATATTATGATTGATACTCAAATGCGTCAGTTTTTCGATATTGATGCCGAAAAACATTCACGAACTTATGAGCAGGTTAGCAAAGATGTTGGAGCTGTTTATAGATCAGGACTTGCGATTAATGCAAATATTGACTTAAATGCGATTTATGCAAGTGGAATAGATGTTATGTTAGATGAAATTCCTCTTGTGGACTTTTGCTCAATGCACATTCTTCAGGAAAATACTTATGAATTAATTTGTGTAAAAAATTCTTACAGAGATAAAGAAAAGAAGAAGGTTGTCCAGCAATCATTTAGTCGTCGTATTTTACAAAAAGTTTTAAGAGATAGAAAATCTATTTTAACAAATCATTCCTCAGACCAAGATAATTTTGATAAATCAGCAAGTTTGATAACTTTAGATATAAAATCCACAATGTGTGTGCCTATTCAACATAGAGACAAACTAATAGGACTATTGCAGGCAAATACTAAATCAATACAACATACTTTTACAGAAAATACATTAGAATTTTTATCTGCTGTTGGATTGCAATTAGGTAGTGCCATTGAAAATGCAACTTTATTTCAAAAATTACGAGAAGAAAAAGATGAATTGAATTTGCTTAATGAAAAGCTTAAAAATACACAAGAAGGGCTTATCCAGTCTGAAAGACTTGCAGCAATAGGACAATTAAGCACAGGCTTAGTTCACGATATTAAAAATCCTATGACTATCATAAAAGGGCATGCTAGCTTATTGAAAGAAGTTTGCAAGTCGGCAGGGACAGAATTCATTGATGGTTTTAATGTCATTGAAAGTTTAAATTCTATTGAACAAGGAGCGGAACATTGTAATGATGTAGTAAATCAAGTATTAAAATTTGCAAAACAAGCTCCTCCAGAAAAAATATATATTTCGATCAATGCCTTACTTGATGAAACTATAACATTTTTATCTCATGAAATAAATTCAAATTCAGTAAAAATTTATACTGATTTTGATGATTCTATTGGAGATATACTAGCAGATTCGAGTCAAATAAAACAAGTAATAATAAACATTATTTTAAATGCAATTCAAGCTATGACTGAAAATCCTGAATTATATGTTGTATCTTGCATTGAAAAGCATAATGGAGTAAAATGTATTGCAATAAAAATTCAAGATAATGGATGTGGTATGACTGAAAAAATAAAAGAAGATATTTTTGAACCTTTCTTTTCAACTAAAGATTTAGGCGAAGGCTATGGTGGTTCAGGAATGGGGCTTGCTGTGAGTTTTGGAATAATACAAAATCATGGTGGTGAAATTATAGTCGATTCTGTTGTCGATGAGGGAACGCGTTTTACTATTTATTTACCAAGAGCATAAAGTTAAATATGAGATTATCTGAAATATATATACTGTGAACGGTTGAAAATATACTTTTTGAAAAATGATAACAATTGCTATTTTTGATTTTATAAATTCT
>JAOZMT010000189.1 GCA_029934175.1 Victivallales bacterium
AGGGGCTGTAGATTTAATCTAACAACTACCTAAACGCCTGCTAACAAACATAGTGCAACCCTTTCAGGGTTGTAGTTTTGTTGTTAGTCTCCGTAGGTTAAAACGAACAGCTATTCATGTTTAACCTCTTCGAGGTTATTTCTTTAACTACCACGAATGGGGTAAAACTTGAATAGCCACGGGTTTTAACCCGTGGAAAATCACCCCACATTACAACCCCGAATGGGGTTGAACAATAACATGTTACAGATTATTGTATTAAATCGACAGCCCCTGAAAGCGGAACTCCGACACTTTAAATTCCTAGACTAAAGTGTAAAGTAGTTTTAAGTGCAATCTGAAACTAGCCATAATAATAAACCTAATTCTTTTAAGGAACTTTTATGTTTGTTTTATTATTTTTGCATATTTCGCAAATCTATATGATTTTCCAATAGATTTAAATAATCATTTATCCCTGTTAATTCTTTTTCTTCTCTTCGCTTAATTGAATATTTGTCATATTCATTTTTTGCATAGTTATCAGCTTTTTCTCTTGATATAGTTCCTGAATTATTTAAAATATCTCTCTCAATAAATTTTAAAAATTCATCAATCTTACTTTCCCATTGGTTCATAAATAGTTGCTTTCGCCTTTTTGCTTGGTCTTCCAAAAAATCTAATAACATTGAAACGATACGATTTAACTCGTCAATTTCATTTTCATTTAAATAATTTTTTCCAATTGTAACATCTGTCTTGCGGATTTCATCTCGTTGCCAACTTGTTAATCCCATAAAAGGAAGTGCTGCATTAGCTCTTGATTTTTTTAATTCTGCAGCAGTCATTCCAGTAGCTGCATAATGTAACTTGTTTTGTATAATAGAATAAACTATTGTAGTTTCTTTCCAATTTGGTTCATAATCAATTGCCATAGAAATAATTTCTCGAACTCGTAAATACATTCTTCTTTCACTTGAACGAATATCACGAATACGAGCAAGCATCTCATCAAAATAATCTGGAACGGTAGAATTTTTAACAGGAGGATTTTTTAATCGTTCATCATCCATCACAAAACCTTTGATAATATATTCTTTTAATTGCTGTGTTGCCCATATTCTAAAACGAGTTGCAATAAGGCTTTTAACTCTATATCCTACAGAAATTATTGCATCTAAATTATAATGTTTTATTTTTCTGTTTATTTTTCTATTCCCTTCTTGGCGAACTACCGAGAAATCCTCGGAAGTTGAAATCTCAACTAATTCACCATCTGCATAAATATTTTTTAAATGCAAAGAAATATTGTCTGTTGAACATTGAAACAACTCTGCCATCATTTGCTGTGTTAGCCAAATTGTTTCATTTTCAAGACGAACCTCTAACTTTATATCTCCACTATCTGTCTGATATACAAGAAATTCTCCTTTGGGAATATTTTGTGCCATCCTCAACTCTTCATTTATTTGATCTTCTTTAGCTGGCATTTTTATTATTTATTGTTGAATTTTCAATCTCGTTCCATCATATCTGCAAAAAGCTTCATCAGTAGCAGTAACTCTTCCACAACTTGGACAAAATTTATTTGTCTGCATATTGTTTCCAATCACCCCACCAGCAACGGCACCAGCAACACCACCAATAACAGCACCTTCAACTCTATTTCCAGATTGATGACCAATTACCCCACCAGCAACAGCACCAAGCACTGCACCAGCTCCTGTTCCAATGGCTGTTTCTTTGCCAAATCTACTTGATTTACAACTAGATAATAAAACTACAACTGTTAATGTCAATAAAACTCTTTTCATTTTTTCACCTCTTTTAATATTTTGATACTAATTTTTTAAGTGCAGCAACTTGCTTTACACTTAACTCTCTTCCACCATCATATTGTTTTTTTAATGACTCGTAAAAACTTTTATCGCTAAATGTTCTACGCCCTTTTTTAACAGGTTCAGCCCAATCTGTTACTTTTGCGAGTTGTGCAAATGCTTTATCCAATTCTTCTTTTTCCTTTTTAGGAATAGTTGAAATTGGAGCGCCTTCAGATTTACCATCTATTGCTTCTCCACTTGCATACTTCGCATGAAGTTTAGCAAACGCAGCAACTTGTCTAGCTGATAAACTTCGCCCACTTTTGTATTGACCTGCTATTGAATCAAAAAAGTCTTTATCATCATAAACTCTTTTTCCTTTCTTAACAGGTTCTTTCCATTTTGTAACTTTCGATAAAAACTCTATTTGCTGTTCGACAACTGGATTTTTAGTTTGTTCAACTTCTTCTTTAGATGGAGCTAAAGATAATTTTTCTAATAATTCTTTAGATACTGTAGTTTGCTTTATATATTTATTAACAATTCTTGCTAATGCTTGGACTTGTTTCTCAGATAAAACTCTTCCTGTTTCAACTTGAGATTTTAAAGAATTATAAAATTTACTATCATCAAAAACTCGTTTACCTTTTTTAGTTGGTTCATCCCATTTTATATCAACGCAAGCAGTAAATAATTCTGCATAGTTCGCAGCCTCTTCATCAGATATTTTACTAGCAGCAGCTTTTTTCTTAAATGCTATATTTTCAGATTCTACTGTTTTTAAATCATCTTCAAACTTAAATTTCTTAGCTAAATCAGCAAGACCTTTAATTTGTTCTTGATAATTCAACCCTATTCTAATTAAAGCACTCCATTGTTTTGCTGAAACAATAGAATCCTTCTCAAATTTCTTTTTAACAGAAGTAAAAAACTTTTCATCGCTATATTCTCTTGGACCTACTTTATCTGGTTTTTGCCACTCTTTTACATTGTCGCTAATTAAAGCTATAAGAGCTTTTGTTTTATCTGCATCAGGAGCTCCTTCGTGTTTAACTGAAATCACCCACTTCTCAAAGTTTGAATAAAAATTCTGTAGCATTTGATGCCACTCTAAATCACCTTGTTCAATATTATCAAGTTCACTTTCCATTTTTGCAGTAAAACTAACTTCAAATAAATGAGGTAATTTTGCAACAAGAAAATCGCAAACAGAAAATCCTAATTCAGTAGGAAACAAACGACCTTTATCACGATTTACATATTCTCTATCTTGAATAGTATTTACAATTGATGCGTAAGTAGATGGTCGTCCTACCCCATTTGCCTCTAGTTCACGAATTAAAGATGCTTCTGAAAAACGAGATGGTGGTTCAGTGAATTTTTGCTCTGTATCTAGTTTATTTAAGAAACAAGTATCACCTTGTTTTAACTTTGCAAGTTCAGCAGATAAACCTTCGCCATCTTCTTCACTATCGCCCTTGAAAACTTTCATAAAACCTTGAAAAACAGTAATCGTAACCGATGTTTTAAATAGATAATCCCTAGTATCTGCACCTTTCGCATTTACTTCAACAGTAGTTCTCATTAGTTTAGCTTGCGCCATTTGGCTAGCAACAAAACGATTCCAAATTAAAGTATATAGTTTTAATTGTGGTTCATCAAGATATTTTTTAAGTTTAGTAGGAGTTAATTCAACATTTGTAGGTCTAATAGCTTCATGCGCTCCTTGTGACCCAGCTTTACTTTTATAAAAATTTGGCTTCTTTGGAACATATTCATTTCCATAATTTGTAGATATAAAACCTAGTGCATCTCCCTGAGCTTCTTTTGCAATTGCAAAAGAATCTGTTCTCATATAAGTAATTAATCCAACATGCCCAAATTCTGCAATATCAAAACCTTCATATAATTGCTGAGCAACTTGCATTGTAAAACGAGAATTAAATCTAAGCATACTACTTGCTGATTGCTGTAGTGTACTTGTGATAAATGGTGGATATGGATTTTTCTTTCTAGGAGTAGTTTCAATAGAATCTATAGTCCATGATTTAGAATTTTGAACAGCATCTTTTGCACACATCGCATCTTTTTCATTATTAATATCAAGTTTTTTACCAGAAATTTTTGCAAGTTTGGCAGAGAACCTTTTTCCACTATTAGGAGAGGTTGCATCTAACTCAGCCATAAAATTCCAATACTCTACAGGTTCAAAAGCTAAAATATCTCTTTCTTTTTCACATACAAGCCTTAATGCAACTGATTGAACACGCCCTGCACTAACTCCTCGTTTAATATTTGACCATAATAATGGGCTAACTTGAAAGCCTACAATTCTATCTAGAAGTCTGCGTGCTTGTTGAGATTCAACTCTATCCATATCAACAACACCTGGATTTTCAAACGCTTTAGATACAGCAGCTTTAGTAATTTCATTAAAAGCAACTCTCTTAAAAGGAGCTTTCACCCCTTTGGTTAACGCCTCTTTTAAATGCCAAGCAATCGCTTCCCCTTCACGGTCGGGGTCGGGTGCTAAATATATCTCATCAGCTTTTTTAGCTGCAGCTCTTAATTTTTTTAAAACATCTTTACCACGCGTAGTTTCTACATATTTAGGTTCAAAGTTGTTTTTTATATCTATGCCTAAATTTTTAGGAGGTAGGTCTCTTACATGCCCAACTGAGGCTTCCACTTTATAACCTTTCCCAAGAATTTTTTCAATCGTTTTTGCTTTCGCTGGTGATTCCACTATTACTAATTTCATTTATATCCCTTTTTATTATTTTGTTTAATTTTTTTCATCTCTTTTAATATATAACTTTTATTTAAATTTAGCAAGTGTTTTTGTTGATAAATATTGATTTATTTTAAAAAATAAGTAATAGTAGTCCCATTATTATGAAAAATATACATAATATAATTTTACTTGCAACGACATTTCGTTTACTTAAATTAATAAATTGTAATGTATTCATCCCTTTATAAGTTACAATAAAAACTGTAATTAAAGGGATTATAAACATTAAGTTATACTGTGAACGGTTGAAAAATATACTTTTTGAAAGATGATAACAATTGCTATTTTTGATTTTATAAATTCTTGGCTACTAGAAGTAACCAATTATTTATAAAATTAAAAAGAGCTGTTGTTTGCGCTTTCAGGAAGTTTATTTTTCAGCCGTTTGCAGTATATATAACAATAAATATAAAAGCCATTTAGAATAAATTTCTTCTTTTATCAGTAAAGTTAAAGTCGGGATATACACTTGACCTGTGCAAACACTCTCTATCGCTGTTACAAATATTCCTACAAAAAATGCTCCTGGTATATTATATAACTACAATGAAACTGCGACTTATGCAATATCTCATAAGCAACTTATTCTGACATTGTTAATCATTCTCAAAATAGCACACTAAAATTGTGAACTCCAACAACTCCTATTCATTAATCTTAAAGACTTTCCAATCTTTGCCTTTGTATGTATAAACCATCCATTTTGTTATAGTTAATTCTGGGAATTTATTTGCAATTGCTTTTTCATAA
>JAOZMT010000190.1 GCA_029934175.1 Victivallales bacterium
TGTTGCATTTAGGAATTCTTTACTTGAATATTGGATATTCCGTGTTGAATATTGAATATTGAATTTTGAAGGAGAAATAAAAAAATGCTTGTGTAAGTAGGTTCCATTTTTTATGTTTTAAACGATTACTGTGTTTATTATATTAAATTATTTACGACTAATTCCTGGACCTGATATTTCACTTGTTCCGTTGTGATTTGATGTTACTTGGATTTGAGAACTTATTCTCTCTTTTAAACTCGAAATATGTGATATGATTCCAATTAACTTTCCAGATTGCTTTAGGTTTGATAATGTATCTAACGCAACAGATAATGAATCTTCATCAAGAGTTCCAAATCCTTCATCTAAAAATAATGAATCTACCTTTATTTTATGACTAGCCATTTGGGATAATCCTAATGCTAAAGATAAACTTACAATGAAACTTTCTCCACCAGAGAGGTTCTTTGTTGAACGGATCTCGCCAGCTTGATAGTTGTCATATACTTGTAATTCTAAAGGTTCTTCAACATTTCTTGTTAAACAATACCGATTACTCATCTTCTTCAATTGTTTATTTGCATAATAAATCATATTATCAAAAGTTAAACCCTGAGCAAATGATCTATATTTTTTACCATCACTAGAACCTATTAATTCTCTTAAATTATGCCAACGAAGATATTCTTTATTTTGATTTTCTTTATCTTTTAATATTTCAGATTGGTTATCACAGTTTTCTTTATCAATCTTTAATTTTTGATTTAAACCACCAGTAATCTCATTTAACTCTTTTAATTCAGCTGATAACTCAAGTTGCATACTTCGCAAATTTTCAATAGTATCATCTGTTAATTCTTTATCTTTTAAATCCTTTAGTTTGATTTTTGTATTTTTCAAACTTGTATCTAATTGAGTTTGCGAAGTGTGCAATTTGTTTTTTATAAGATCTAATTTATTTCGTTCATCTTTAGATAATATAGCTAATATAAATTCTTCTTCATCTTTGAAATAACTTTTCGATAACTGTTCTTTGAAATCTATTTCTTTTATTTCTATATTAACTTTATTTTGATTAATTTTCTCAGCTAGTAAGACTATTTGTTTTTTTAGATTGTTAAAATTATTACTTGCTTTATTGCTTTCTTTACTTGCTTCTTTAGCTATTTTGTCTAAATTTAAAATTTTATTTTTTATCCTCAGTTCTTCTTCATCTGGATTTTTCTCTGAATATAGCACTTTTCTTTTACGATTTAAAGATGATAATTCATCATTCAGGCTTTTTTTATTCTTTAAACTCTTTTTTTCTTGTTCGATTTGCGAAGTGTGCAATAGTTTATTTTCTGTAACTTTACTCTTTATATTTAATAAATCAAGTTCAAGTTTATCTTTAGTTTCTTGATTTTTCAACCAATTGGATTTTTTACTCTTTAATGAAACTTCTACATTTTTCAAGTCTTTAATTCCAAATTGTTTAATAGTTTCTAATATTTTCAGTTGCATCGTTTCATTAACTTCAACAGATGTTTTATATTTATCAGCAAGCTTATTATACTCTTCTTTTAAATGTTGTAAAGAAATATCATCTGCAATAACTTGTTCTGAACACTTAGTTTTTTGTTCTTTTTTACTTGCGATTTGTGCAGTTGATAGATCTAGTTTCTCATTGATTTTACCAGCTCTTTCAATTTGATTTGATATGTTCTTTATAGTTTTAGACAAATCAGTTATTTTATTATTTACAAACTCTATGGATACAGATTTTATATCAAATTTCAGTTCTTTAACAATAATATTTTTATCAGATATTAAGCTTATTTGAGTTTTATCTATTTCTTTTATTTTGTATTTAATAAGTTCTTCATTTTTAATAATATTTTTTTCTAATTCATTTATAGATTTTTCTGTCTTTTTCAATAATGATTCTTTCTCAATGAGTATTGTTTCAGTATCATTTACTTGTGTAATATTATTTTTTGCAAAAGGATGTTCTAATGCACCACATAGAGGACATTCTTTATTATCTTGCAATTTATCTCTTTCATTTTCTAAACTTAGTATTTTATTATGCAATGCAATATTATCTATTAAAATTTTAATAGACTCTTTGAGTTGCTTTTTTTCATTTGAAAATTTCACTAAAGTTCTTTTATTTTTTTCATTTGCGACTTGTGCAGTTTTTTTATCAGATTCAATTTCTATTAAAGCTTTATTGCTTTTATCAATATTTTTTAATACAGTATGAAGTTTATTTAATATATTCAACTCTTCTTTAAAGTCTGATTCATTCTTTCTCAAATCTTCTATAGTTGCACCATTTAAGAGATTCTTAACTTCCTCAATAAGTTTTTTTTGTTCATCAATAAGAGGTGATAATTCATCTTCGATTTTTTTAAGTTTTTCATTGATTTCTAAATTGTTCTTTTGGGTTTTATCTCTTTTGATTTTAGTTGTTTTTAATTCTATTTTTAATGAGTCTCGTTGTTTTTTTAAATTATTTAACAATTTTAAATTTTCTATGATTCCACTTAAATCATTGATAAGTTTTTCATCAATAGCATTTTTCATAAGATATTCATTCGTAGATTTAATATTCAACTCAATCTTGGCTTGTTTTTTATCTATATCCGCTTTTGATTTTAATGTATCTTTGATTTTATTTTGAACTTCATTAAGCTCTTTTTGATATTTTTCACTATCTTCAGATTTTGTTTTTATATGAGCATCTAAATTACGAACTTCTTTAATAACAACCTGCTCTTTTTCCTGTTCTTTTTTAGCATTGTCAAATGCACAGTTCGCAACTTTGAGATTTTTAAGACATTTAGCAGATATTATTTCTAACGATTTAACTTGTTTATTATTTTCGTTTTGTATTTTTTCATCATTAATCAGAGTCTTTCTTTGAGTTAAAAGTTTATCATATTCAAGTTCTAATTCTTTTGCATAGTTCGCAATTTTTAACCTTTCTTTATCATCTGAAAATTCTTCTTGTTTTTTTGTTAAAACTTCGATATCAGAATTAATTTGTTTTAACTCATTATTTAAGTTATTAATATTATTTAGCCAAATTATACTATTTGAACATTTTTCGTTTTTTGATTTAAGTTTGGTTTCATTAGTTTTATTTTCTTTTAGTTCTTTATTTAACTCATTTTTTTCATCATCAGTGAGTAAAGATACGCTTGATAATTGGGCATCTAAAAGTTCAAGTTTATTTTTTTGAATTTTATCTTGTTCATAAACGGTTATTGAAATATTAGAATAAATTTCACTGCCAGTAATTTGTTCTAAAATAGAAGCTCTTTCATCAGGAGACGCTTTCAGGAATGCAGCAAAACTTCCTTGAGCAAGAAGCATAGAACGAGTGAATTGTTCAAAGTCCATTCCAGTTTTATCTTCTGTAATGCGTTTAACATCTTTAATCTTTGTTGCAAGAATATCTTTTGACTCATAATCAGAAATTTCATATTTTGCAGTTTGTAGTTTACCATCAGCTTTTTTATTTGCTCTTTTTTGACCCCAATAATTTTTATAGATTCCATTCATTGTTTCATAAGTTAATTCAGCAAAGCAATCGCTAGTTTGTCTAGTCATAATTTCATTGCTCTTTTGCGATATGTGCAAAATTCGTGGAGTTTTTCCGTAGAGAGCCAAGCATATAGCATCTAAAATAGTTGTTTTCCCAGCACCAGTAGGACCAGTTATTGCAAAAATCCCATTTGAAGTATATTCCTTTGATGTAAAGTCTATTTCCCATTCTCCTGCAAGAGAATTTAAATTTTTGAATCTAAGCTTTAAAATTTTCATATTATTCCTTATTGATATCCTCTTCGTTCATTATCTTGACTGCTTTTAGATAGGTTTTTCGTAGTTCAATTTTGTCTTCTTCTATAGTATTGTGTGCAGTTAAGCATTTTTCAAAAACTTCTTTATCTGTCAATTGGTCAAGAGTTTCTTCAATTTCTCTATTCATAATTTTTTCTACAATTCTTGAATTCTGAATCCTTAAAACTTCCAATTGTGAATCTGCAACAAGTTCGTCAATCACCGATTTTAAATTACTTGCAATCTCATCTCCTTTATAGATTATTTCTAATAAAATACCTGTTTCTTCTTTTTTATACTTTTCTATTTTCGATATAATATCATCCATATTTCCACGAATTTGTCGTATCTTTTGAAAACAAGGGACATTAATTTCATTAACAACAGGAACTCGTTTCTCAAATGTAATAGCAATAACCTTTTTTTGTTGTTTAGCTTCGCCAAAACTCATAGGAATAGGAGATCCACTATATCGCATATTATCCATTTTATCAACAAGTTGCGGAATATGCAAATGTCCTAAAGCCAAATAATCAATAGAGTTCGGGAAAGTAGATTTATTAATATTACCTAAAGTTCCAACAAAAATATCCCGTTCGCCGTCTTCGCAAGTTTTTCCTTTTGATGTAAAAAGATGCCCCATTGCGATAATTGGAGTCTCAGAATTTAATTCTTTTTGCTTTTGTTCTGCTATTGCACAAACATCTAAATAGTGTTGTTTTATACCATTTTCAGACTTCTTTTTCTTATCGTCAAGAGATTCATTATCTTCACACTTTCTAATATCACGATCACTCAAATATGGGATAGCACAAATAATAATATGTTCATTTTTGTTATCATTGCTTAATACAAAAACTTCATCATTTAAATCATTAGGAACAGCACCAACAACAAAGACATTCAAAGCTCCTAAAAGAGCCTTTGGAGCAGTAAGAAAAGATGGAGAATCGTGATTCCCAGCAGTTACGACGATATATTTACATTTAGAATTTGCAATTTGAATCAAAAAATTATAGTATAAAGATTGAGCTTTATTGCTCGGAGTAGTAGTATCAAAAATATCTCCAGAAACAAGTAAAATATCTATTTTTTCATTTTTTATTATTTGCGATAGCCAATCAAGGAAATTTTTTGATTCATCATATCTTTTTCTTCCATATAAAGAACTTCCAAGATGCCAATCTGATGTATGTAAAATATTCATTACTAAAGTTAATCTCCTTAATTTGCGATTTGTGCGAATTCTTAAATTATCATATATAATAAAAAAATCAACTTTTTCTAAGAAAAATTTCATTTATTTTAGATAAAATTAAAAAGGGTTTGTTCTTAACGCCGTCTAAAACAAAAAATTTTATTGAGAAGAATTAAGCAGAATAATTATTTTTAATTAATACAAATTCTCTAATTTTATTTTTACCTAATCTCTAAGCACACGAGTCGTAAGCAAGGAAAATAGAAATTACTGGATTTTTAGATGACCTTAAACTTGCAAC
>JAOZMT010000191.1 GCA_029934175.1 Victivallales bacterium
ATTCTTTAACTTCCCCTGCGACAACCGCAAATCCCTTACCTGCTTCGCCAGCTCGTGCTGCTTCAATAGTTGCGTTTAGAGCAAGTAATTTTGTTTGATCTGCTATATCAACAATACTTTCTATAACTTTTTCAATCTCCTTAGACGCATCAGATAATGCACCAATTTGACTTTGTGCTTGACTAACAGATTCAACTGCAGTGTTTGTAACATCTCTTGCTGATTCTGTGTTTGTAGCAATTTCATTAACTGTAGCAGACATTTCTTCTGTTGCAGCAGCGACACTTTGTAAATTAACTTGTCCTTCTTCAACAGCAGCTGACATATTATTCATATCTTGTGCTATTGATTCAGCATTACCAGCAACTGTTTTTGCATTTACTCCCATCTCTTCTGCAGATGCCGCAGTTGTTGTTACACTTGCACTCATCTCTTCTGCAGCACTTGATACTGTTGCGACTTGTGCAGTCATCTCTTCTACGGATGCCGCTAATTGTGTTGCGGAACTCGCAGAATCCATACTTGAATGTTTAACATCTACTGCAACTTTTTGAGTTTCACGAATAATATTTGATGTCATTCCAAGCATTGTATTAAACCAACCAGCAAACTCTCCCATTTCTGTTTTCATAGATTTTTGCATAACAAAACAATCTGCACATTGCTTAAGTTTTCCACTTAAGATACTAGGACAATGAACATTACCTTTCGGAGCATTAGAACCAACTGTATCCCAACAAGCAGCATTTTTTCCAAATTCAGGACATTTTTGATTCCCGCATCCTTTGTCATCAGAACATGGTTGTGCAATCATTGGTAATCGTTTATTGAAATCTTTAGTTTCAATAATATCTTTTAGAATAGCAACGGTATTTTCAATAGGTTTCATTGCTGACTTCGCAAATAAAACGGCACAAATTACAATAATAATAGATACAATTATCAAAACAATTATCATTAATATTTTAATTTCACTTACAACAGCAAAAGCTTCATGTTCTTCGACTTCGGCTATTATAGCCCACTCTTCTCCAAAAATATGCAGAGGAGTATAGGATGATAAAACAGATGAACCCAAGTAATCTTCTATTATTTTTGCATCAGAATTCCCTTTAAAAGCTTCTTCAGTAGCTTCTGTTTTTACAGAACCATCTTTAGGATTTGCGAAAGACGCAATAACAGAATGATTTTTAGGATCTAGACGAGAGTCTGAACGCATCAAGTGGTCAGAACCAACGAGATAAGTCTCTCCTGTTTTTCCAAGACCAGTTGCTTCTTGCATAATATCATTGATTTTATCCAACGATACTTGAAATACTAAAACTCCAAAAAGTTCACCTGATTTTTTATCTGTTAATGGTGTTCCAATAAAAGCCGCAGGTACATGGCTAGGTTCATAATATTGAAAGTCTGCAAAGCTTGTTTCTTTAGCTTGAATTACTTTTTTCCAAACTTTAGCTAAGCCAGAATTTCTTAATCTACCACAAGATAAATTTTCACCCAAATCCCCTTCTTTTGTTACAGAATACATAACATGACCATGTTTTGCACAAATTAGAAAAACATCAAAATAACCATATTTATCTACGAAATTATGAAAATGAGAATTAATTTCTTCGTGTATTTTTATATATTCATCAGATTTAACACCATAATTCCCATCAGCTTTAACATTTGTATCATTATGATATTTTAGCAATGAGTCGTATGCAACATGTAAATCATTAACATCTCTTAAAGTTTCAATTTCGACTTTATTTTTTTCAAAGAAACCTCCAATTTGTTTCTTTTTAATTTCTCTAATAGCAGTTAATTTGTTGAATTCAGCATTCTTTAATCCATCAGAAGCCTTTTTTAAAGCAATTAATCCAACGATTAAAGCTGGAATTAACCCACACATTAAGAAAGCGATTACCAATTTTGTTTTAAGTTTCATTTGTTCTAACATTTTAATTTCTCCTTTTGCGTTTAACGCAGTTTGTTTTTTAATTTTGTTTTATTATTTAAGATAAATAGCAGTCATTTTTTTTAAAGTTTTACTTATAGGGTCAACGCCATAACCAGTTTGTTCTAATGCAACAACCCCAAGAATAGGTTCTATTTTTTCAGGCGAAAAAACAACTTGAGCCACAGTTTCATCCCCCATAAAACTAACTTTAGCAAAACCGTATTGATATTCAACACTTCTCCCATCAGCTAATTCATAACATCGTTTACCTTCAGGTTCTATTCCAGCCTTAATTAAATCAGCTTCGTAAACCATACAATCAATAGAACCCGTATCAACTAAAAAAAGTTCTTCAAAACTTGGTTTTGATTTAGTCCAATTCGACACATTAACCGTAGTATAAGTTAACCCCATATTTTTCTCCTTTGCGTATAACGCAGTTTAATTTATTATTATTATATTTATTTAAGTGATTTTTTAGCCATATATGGATTTTCAGGATTAACAATAAGTTTTTGCGACTTTGGATTAATCAAAACATCCATATCTTCCATAGGAATAGCCCCAAGTAAAACCTCAGCTTCACCAGGCATGACAGCAGCATCAACCGAACATCTTCTATTTTTAAATCTAATTTCTACGGGACCAACAATATCAACTTGTTTTATAGAACCATCAGCTAATTCTGCTTGAGCAGAGTCAACAACACTCAATCCCAATTGACCTTTTATATGCTCGTTAATACAAAGCATATAAGCACCACTATCAACTAAAGCAGTTACAGTCTCATGGCGAATATCTTCTTCTTTGATATAACCTCTTTTAAAGACTCCTATATCCTCACTATTAGTTAATTTTATTTCAGCATGAACTAATCCCATAATTTCTCCTTTGCGTTTTATGCAGTTTTATTATTATTTTTTAATTTTGCTAAAGTATCGGCATTTTTGCGAGCTTCGCAGAACATCCAATTTAAAACATTTAGAACTTTGTCAAGTTGTCTTGGTGCACTTATTGGATTTGTATCAATCGTAAAATTTTTATTTTTTAAACAACCAAATTGCCACATAATACCAGTTGAAACCAAACCATAAATAGGAACATCTTCATTTCCATTCAATTTCTGTGCAGCAATCATTTCAGCTGAAACTTGAGCCCAACCTTTAATAAAATCATCTCGTTTTGCTTCACCTAAGCAAACAACAGGATTTGTAAATAGACTAGAACCTTTTGCTAATAAAGGTGCAAGAAGGTAATCTAGAGTTCCAGTTAAGCCAAGACTTTTATCATATTCAAATTTTGCATGAGAGAAAAGGGGTAAATTATTAGCTCTTGCGACATCTGAAACTATAGGTCTTATAATTGTTTCACAAATAGCAATTTCATTAATAAAACTCTTCATATTAGCAAAATCGTCCCGTATATTAGCCTCTATATTTTCAGCCATTTTATATTCTTTTTCTTGAATAAATGTATCGAATTCACATATATATTCAAATTTAAAACAAACCTCATTTATGTCTTCGTAACTTGAATAAGTTTTAAATTTTTCTTTATTTTCATCTGACATTTCATTCTCCTTTTGCGTCCGACGCAGTTTATATTTTATTTAAATTTTATTTAAAAGATTTTTTAGCAATATATGGATTTTCTGGATTTACGACAAGTTTTTGTTCTAGAGGTAAAATAACAACATCCATATCTTCCATAGGGATAGCACCAAGTAAAACCTCCGCATTCCCAGGCATAACAGCTGCACGACAACTTGTTGACCGATTTTCAAAATAAACTTCAACAGGACCGACAATATCAACTTGCTTAATTGAACCATCAGCTAATTCAGCTTGAGCAGAGTCAACAACTCTCAGTCCCAATTGACCTTTTATTTGTTCATTAATAGTTAGCATATAAGCCCCACTATCAACTAAAGCGGTTACAGTTTTATGTCTAACTTCCTCTTCTTTAATATAGCCTCTATTAAAAACAGCAATATCTCCACTATTTGTTAATTTAATTTCAGCATGAACTAAGCCCATAGTTTCTCCTTTCTCCTTTTGCGTTTTATGCAGTTTTATTATTTTTTAATTTTGCTAAAGTATCGGCATTTTTGCGAGCTTCGCAGAACATCCAATTTAGAATATTTAAGACTTTGTCAAGTTGCCCAGGTGCAGCAAAAGAAGTTGAGTGAATGGTAATGATTTTGTCTTTCAAAACCCCAAACTGCCACATTACACCAGTTGAAACTAAACCATAAATAGGGACATCTTTATTTCCATTCAACTTTTGAGCGGCTATCATTTCGGCTGAAACTTGTGCCCAACCTTGAACAAAATCATCTCTTTTAGCTTCACCTAAACAAACAACAGGTGTAGTAAATTGTTTACTTCCTTTAGATTTAGTCGGAGCAAGAAGATAATCAGGAACACCAGTTAAACCAACACTTTTATCATAGTCAAATTTTGGGTGTGAAAACAGAGGTAGTTTATTAGCCCTTGCCACATCTGCTAATATAGGTCTTATTATACATTCACAGATAGCCATTTCATTCGCAAAATTTTTCATTTCAGCAAAATCTTCTCGTATATTTGCTTCTATATTATCAGCCATTTTATATTCTTTTTCTTGAATAAATGTATCATATTCATACATATAACCAAAAATATCACAAACCTCATCAATTTCTTTAAAACTTGAAAAAGTTTTTTGTTTATTTTCTTCACACATAATATACTCCTTTTGCGTTTTATGCAATTTATTTTATTATTTTTTTTAATCTTTCTAAAGTATCAGCATTTTTGCGAGCTTCGCAGAACATCCAATTTAGAATATTTAAGACTTTGTCAAGTTGCCCAGGTGCAGAATAAAAATTTAAATCAATTGTGATTTTTTTATTTTTTAAAAAACCAAACTGCCAACTTCTTCCAGTTGAGAGCAAACCATAAATAGGAACATCTTCATTATCATTTAACTTCTGAGAAGCAATCATTTCAGCAGAAACTTGAGCCCACCCTTGCTCAAAATTATCTTTTTTAGCTTCACCTAAACAAACAACAGGAGTTGTAAATAAGTTAGAACCTTTTGAAAATAAAGGAGCAAGTAAATAATCAGCCTCTCCACTCAATCCTAATTTTTTATTATATTCTAATTTACAATGAGAAAAAAGAGGTAGTTTGTTTTTTCTTGCGACATCTGCAAGAATTGGTCTGAGAATAGCTTCACAAATAACAATCTCGTTAATAAAATTTTTCATTTCAGTAAAATCTTCTCGTATGTTTGCCTCAATAATTTCTGCCATCTTATATTCTTTTTCTTGAACAAAGCAATCATATTCACAAATATAACCAAATTTTGCACAAACCT
>JAOZMT010000192.1 GCA_029934175.1 Victivallales bacterium
TGTAGGACTATGGACTGTAGGACTATAAAATTTGAAAATGTTTGCCTTTTGCTTGAAATATGCGAAATGTGCAGTATTTATTATAAATAAAGAGGAGTTTGAATATGTTAGTAGAAGCAATTAGGGAAAACAATGAGATAAAAATTATAAATTTTCCAAAAAATAAATTTAAAGGGAGTCATTGGAAATTAAATATTGAATCTATAGAAGAAATAAATGATAATTCTTTTAAAGATTTACTCAAAGAAACTGCAGGAATATTAACAGAAAATAATAATAATAATTAGTCCTATAGTCCATAGTCCTATTGTCAATAGTCCATAGTCAATAGTCCTACAGTCCATAGTCCTACAAAAAAAGGAGAAAGTTATGTCGTTAAAAGAAATTAAAGAAATGTCGAGGTTTTATGGGAAAGATGCAAGATTTGTTCTTGCTGGTGGTGGAAATACTTCGTTTAAAGATGAAAATTATCTTTTCGTTAAACCTAGTGGTGTTAGATTAGCTGATATTGAAGAAGAAAATTTTGTAAAAATGGATCGTAAACAAGTTCAAGAGCTTTTTACCTTTACTGCTCCTAGCAATAAAGATGAAAGAGAAGCTATTGTAAAAGAAAAAATGGCAAATGCTGTTTCTAAAGACTCGACTGGTCGTCCTTCTGTAGAAGCTCCGTTGCATGAACTTTTAAAATTTAAATTTGTAGTTCATTTGCATCCTGCTCTTGTTAATGGTATGACTTGTGGAATTACTGGTGCTGCGAAGTGTGCAGAATTTTTTCCTAATGCATTATGGTGCGATTATGTAGATCCAGGCTTTACGCTTGCAAAATATATCTATGAAGAAGTAACAAAATATGAAGCAAAAAATAATAAGCAACCAAGTGTTATTTTTCTGAAAAATCATGGCGTTTTTGTTGGTGGTAATACTAAAAAAGAAATAGATGATATTTATTCAAATATGATGAATAAATTAGAAGAATATTATAAAGAGTGTGGTGTTGAGACAAAATTAATTACTGGAGAATTTGATACAGATAAAGTTGTAGAAGTTGCTCCACGCTTAAGAGGACTATTGTCTAATGAATCTGCGAAGTGTGCAATTATTTCAGCACCATCATTCCAAGTTTCAACAGGTCCACTTACTCCAGACCATATTGTTTATGCAAAATCTTATGCTCTAATATCTGACGCTCCAGATGAAACTGCGATTTGTGCATTTAAAGAACAAAATGGATATAATCCTTTAGTTGTATCTATCCCATCAAAAACTTTACTTTGTGCAGGTGCAACTTATAAAGATGCAAAGACAGTATTAACTCTTGCGGAAGATGCAGGTTTAGTGCAACAATTAACAGAAGCTTTTGGAGGTCCTGTATATTTAGAAGATGCAAATAGAGAATTTATAGAAAACTGGGAAGTTGAATCTTATCGTAAGAAAGTAGGAGCTACAAGTAGTGCTGGCAGAATGCAAGGTAAACTAGCGGTTGTTACTGGTGGTGCACAAGGTTTTGGATATGGTGTCGCTGAAGAATTATTGAAAGAAGGAGCAACGGTTGCTATTGCAGATTTAAATATTGATGGTGCTGAAAAAGCTGTAGAAAATCTTTGTGATGAATATGGTATAAACCGTGCTTTTGCTGTAGCTGTTAATGTTTCTGATGAAGATTCTGTTGATAATATGGTAAAGGATATTGTTTTAAAAGCAGGTGGTATAGATTTATTTGTTGCAAATGCTGGAGTTGTTAGAGCTGGCTCTGTGAAAGAAATATCTAAAAGAGATTGGGATTTTGTTACAAATATAAATTACAACGGCTATTATTTATGCACAAAATATGTGGCTCGTATAATGGCAGAACAAAACAAATATAGCAATGAATGGACTGATATTGTTCAAATTAGTTCTAAAAGTGGGCTTGTTGGTAGCAATAAAAATGGTGCTTATGCAGGTAGTAAATTTGGTGGAATTGGTTTAACTCAAAGTTTTGCTTTAGAACTTGTTGAAGATAATATCAAAGTAAATAGTATTTGTCCAGGAAACTTTTTTGATGGTCCTCTTTGGAGCGATCCAGAAAAAGGTTTATTTAAATTATATTTAGAAACTGGTAAAGTTGAAGGAGCTAAAAATATTGAAGATGTTAAAAAGTTTTATGAATCAAAAGTCCCTATGAACAGAGGTTGTCTGCCTGTTGATGTAACAAAAGCTATTATCTACACTGTAGAACAACAATATGAAACAGGACAAGCAATTCCTGTAACTGGTGGACAGGTAATGTTGAACTAATGTCTATTAAAAATAAAGGGCGTTTAATTTACGCCGCTAGTCTTAATTCTGCTGATATGCTTTATGCCTGTGGTTTTAAAGCTCCAGATAATTTTATTTACTTTGAGGTTGGCGATTTAAAAGCTATTGTCGCTTCTCCTCTTGAATATAATCGAGCTTGCAATGAAGTAAAAAGTGGAATTGAGGTTTTTAGCACAGATGATTTTAAAGGTAAAAAAGTAACGCTAAAACTTCTTGAATTAAGCAAAAAACAATCTATTCAGTGTTGGCAAGTCCCTAAAGATTTTCCATTATATATTGCAGACTTTTTGAGAGACAAAAATATCAAAATAGAATGCGTAGAGGAAGAATTTTTTGCGACTCGTGCAAATAAATCTAATAATGAAATTTCATTGATAACTGAAGGTTTAAGAGTTGCGGAGTGTGCAATGAGTAGAGTTGTCGATATACTCAAGGAATCGACGATTGATAATGAAGGTTTTTTGCGATTTGAGCAAAAAGTTTTAACATCTGAGAAGTTACGCATTGAAATTGAAATTGAATCAATAAAAAATGGTGCAATAGCAATTGAAACAATTACATCATCAGGATTACAAACTTCCGAGCCACATAATATTGGAAATGGTGCGATTTGTGCAAATCAGCCTATTGTTGTCGATATTTTCCCTCGTATGTCAGGTTCAGGTTATTGGGGAGATTTAACAAGAACTTATGTAAAGGGAAAACCATCAGATGAATTGCAAAGAGCTTATGATGCTGTGAAACTAGCTAGAGATAATGCGAAGTGTGCAGTTAAAGCAGGAGTTAAAGCATCTGATATTCATAAAATAGCATTTGATACATTAAAAGAAGCAGGTTTTCCTACTGGAGTTTCACAAAAAAAACATTATGGTTTTATTCATGGAGTTGGACATGGTGTAGGACTTGAAATACACGAAGGTCCACGAGTTTCTCCTTTAAATCAAGATACTTTGAAAGCAGGGAATGTAATAACTATTGAGCCTGGTTTATATTATCCTGAATGGGGAGGAATTAGGTTAGAAGATATGGTTGTTGTAGAAGAAAGTGGCTGTAAAGAATTAAATAAGATTGATACATTTTTTATAATAGATTAAAAAAATGGTATCCCCGGCAGGATTCGAACCTGCGACCCTTTGATTAGAAATCAAATGCTCTATCCTCTGAGCTACGGGAACACATCTTAATTAAGAAGTAGTAATGTAGCATTATTATTGAAAAAGTAAAGTAAATTAAAAAAAAATAACTAAAAAAAATGAAAAACGAATATTATAAAATGCACGGAGCAGGCAATGATTTCATTGTAACCTTTGAAGAAAAGGAGTCAAAAAATTACAATAAAAATTTTATAACAAAGATTTGTAATCGTAGGCTTGGAATTGGTGGAGATGGTTTTATCTCAATATCTAATTCTAAAACTGTTGATTATAAAATGAATTTTTATAATTGTGATGGCTCACAAGCTGGTATGTGTGGTAATGGTCTAAGATGTGCAAGTAAATATGTTTATGATCATATAAATCCATTACAAAAGATTGTATTTGAGACAAAGTCAGGTAATTTAACAACAGAGATATTATCAAATAAAGATATAAAAATAGAAATCCCTATCATTTCTTCAATGGAAAAAATAAATCATAATAATGAATTTATTTTCTATGGTAATACAGGTGTTCCTCATGTTGTAAAAATAGTTGATGATGTTGAAGAAGTAAATATTTTGACAAAAGGAAGAGATATTCGATATTCAGATTATTTTATGCCAAATGGAACAAATGTAAACTTTATAGAGTTATCAAAAGAGAAAAACAAACCTGTAAAAATAAGAACTTATGAACGAGGAGTTGAAGAAGAAACTCTAGCCTGTGGAACAGGAATTGCGGCTTGTGCAATTGTTTTAAATAAATTTTATAACTTTGAATCTTGTATTAAATTTAAAACAGTAGGAGACGATATTTTAAACATTGAATTTGATAAAAATAAAGTTTATTTAATAGGAAATGCTGTTGAAGTTTTTAAAGTTAACAACTGGGAATATCAAGAAAATGAAAAATAAAAACATAGACAGATTGATAGAAATATTAGCTCAATTACGAGCTCCTGAAGGATGTCCTTGGGATCGAAAACAAACACACAAAAGCCTTGTTGAGAGTCTTTATGAAGAGGTTGCAGAACTCGCAGACGCCATAGAGGATAATGATAAAGATGGGATATGTGAAGAACTAGGAGACTTGTTATTGCATATAGTATTTCACTCTCAAATAGCTAATGAAAATAGTCATTTTGATTTTGATAAGGTTGCAGAAGTTGTATCTAAAAAAATGATTAATCGCCATCCTCATGTATTTAGAGGCGATAAAATAGATAATGCAAAAGATGTAATAACATCATGGGAAAAAATTAAAAAAGAAGAGAAAAAAGGAAAAAGAGAATCTATTTTAGATGGAGTTCCACGCAATTTATCGAGTTTATTAAAAGCTAGAAAAGTTCAAAAGAAAGTAGCCCATTACGGTTTTGATTGGCGGTCAGAGCAAGAAGTTGTCAACAAAATAGAAGAAGAGTTACTAGAAGTAAAAGAAGCAATAGCATCAGGTAATCAAGAGCATATTGATGAAGAAATAGGAGATTTATTATTTGCAGTCGTTAATTTATCAAGGTTTCGAAAGCGAGATTCAGCAGAGCAATTGTTAGCAAAAGGAGTAAATAAATTCATCATAAGATTCCAATATATAGAAAAAGAATTAGAAAAAGCAAATATAAGCCTTGAAGATGCAAGCATAGAAGAAATGGAAAAACTTTGGAATCAAGCAAAAAAACAAAGTTGTTAAGTTTCTAAATAATTAATAAACAATTTTTTAAAACCTGGGAACGCTGAGCTCCTGCTCGGCTTAATATTAAAATATTGGCAAGTATAGTTTATTTATATCAATTTTGCTAATCTGAATGTTTGGGCGTTGTTCTTAATGTCGTCACTATTTATAAAGATTTTTTAACCACTAATAGAC
>JAOZMT010000193.1 GCA_029934175.1 Victivallales bacterium
AGTTGACTCCTATCATCATTTGCTATCATATTCTTTATTATATTCGCTAAACTTCTTCCTGTATTGCCTATTTCAAAATCAATAGTTGTTAATCCAGGATTTATATTATCTAATTCTGTTGAGTTATCAAAACAAGCAATAGAAATATCTTCTGGGATTTTTATTCCTAAATTTTGAAGAGCATATATTCCTCCCATTCCCATAGCATTGTTCATATAAAAAATAGCACTAGGTCGTAAACCTTCTTCATATTTTTTTTTTGTTAAATTATATCCACTAGTAATATTATATTCCCCATATCTCCAAATCATTTCTTCTTGTATATTAATATCTTTTTCTCGACAAAAATCTAAAAATCCACTTAATCGTTTATTGCTATGCTGATCATCAAGCCCCATCATTACTGCAATATTTGTATGACCTAAATTATAAAAATGTTCTGCCACCAATCGACCGCCAGCATAATGATCAATATCAACATATAATGCATTTCTTCCAGGGAAATATCTTCCTGTAACAATTGGTAAAACATTTGCAGAATTCGCAGAATCAATCAATCCTCTATATTCATCGTTATCATTCATTCCTTGAATTATCATTACAGATGCCTGATTTAGTTGGTCTTCTGTATAATATTCATTTGTTTTTATATTTGATGATGCGAATATAAATTCCCAGCCACTTTTATCTAATTCAGCTTGAATTTGATTGATTAATTCTAGATTGAACTTTTCATAACCTCCTCCTCTGATTCCTCCAAAAGGATTTATTATTAAAACTTTTTTGCGAGTTTTCCTGTTTGATGTTGGATTATATCCTAATTCTGCGGCTTTCGCAGTTATTCGCTTTTGATTTTCTTCACTAACTTGATATTGTTCGGTTCTTTTATTTAAAACAATAGATACCATCGCAGGACTTACCCCTAATTCATCAGCTATTTTACGCATTGAAACTTTATTTCTTTTTCTCAAAACATCTCCTGTTTTATTTAACTTAATGTTTAAGTTACCATAAATTCTTATATTTACAAGTAATTCATTAAAAATTTAATAGTTTTTTATTATATTAAGTGTTCTATACTTTCTTATAAAAAAGTTTTTAACTTGAATGAATTTCTAAAAACAGGGATTATTTTAAAGAATAATTTAATATAAACTTGATATTTCATCAATATATTAGTATATTTAAGCAATAATAACATTTTTGGAGGTTTTACTTGGATTTTTCAGTATTATTAAATAATAATAAAGCAGATTATATGCAAAAGCAAATAGGAAAATATAAAATTCTTAATAGCATTGGAGAGGGAACAAATGGGACTGTTTATACTGCAAATGATTACAAAGGTAACTCTTTTGCTTTAAAAATGTTGCATCCACATCTCGCAGATATTCCTGCATATAAAAATCGTTTTATAAATGAGGCTAAACTGGCTCAGAGAATAGCTCATCCACATGTTATTAAAGTTATTGAATTTGGACAAGAAAATGGCTGTGTTTATGTTGTTATGGAATTTTTACAAAGTAAAACTCTTTTACAATTACTAGAAAAAGAAAACAATAAAGATATAAAAGATAAACTACCAAGAAAAGAGTATATTAATATTGTTATAAAAATACTAGAACAAATAACAGGAGTGCTACAAGCAATATATGATATCGATTATATACATTGCGACATTAAACCTAGAAATATTTTATTGGATGAAAAAAATAATATAAAAATTTTAGATTTTGGCTTAGCGCAAAATATTGAAAAACAAGACAAATTTGAAATAGTATCTCCAAGCTATATGGCTCCAGAAGTTTATAAGAATGAAAAACTTGATATACGAAGTGACTTATATTCGTTAGGTATTTCAGCATATCAATTATTGTCAGGTCAATGTCCTTTTAATGGTCCAAGTAAAGAAGATTTTGGAAAACAACACAATAGTCATTCTTATGCTCCGCTTAATGAAATATCTGATACCCCGATTAATTTATCTTATACTATAGACCGATTACTTTCAAAATCACCAGCAAATAGACATCAAACTCCAAGCGAATTAATTGAGGACTTAAATCGTATTAAGCGTGGAGAATTACCTGTGATTGTCCCTCATAAAAAGAAAAGTAAAATATTAATTTTAATTGTAATTATTCTAATTAGTATAATTACTACTTTTACATTTTGGTTTTCTCAAGAAAAAGAAATATCAAGAACAGAGTTAGAGCTAGATAATTATATAGAACAAACTATTGCAGAGGTTAACATTCTTAATTCCAATCAAAAATATGAACAAGCAATTGAAAAACTTAATGCAACTATAAAATATTGTTCAGGTACATCGCATTCTAATAATGAAGAATTAAAAAATCTTCGTAAAAAAATTACAGAAAATGTAACAAAATTCAATGAAACAAGAAATAATGAGATATCACAATTACGAATAATGAAAGTAGAAGAAGAAATTAAAAATAAAGAAGAGGAAAATAAAGCTAAAGACTTATTGCAAAAACAAAAATTTGCTAATAATTTAGAAAAGGCTGAATTAAATATGTTAAATGATGATAATCTTGAAAAAAGTCAGGTTTTTTTAAACTTAGCAAGTTCATCTATAAGTTGTGATAGTGATAGACTTGCAATAAATAAGTTAAAAGAGAAGTTAAAAATCAAGTTGAAAGAAAGAAAGGCTCAATTGGCAATTATCCCATTTACTATTGATAAAAGTGTTATAGGAAGTATATCAGGGGAAGCTATAGCTGTTAATTTGGAATCTAAACTAAGTGAGCAATATAGATTAATAGACAGAATGCAAACAAAAAAAATAATGCAAGAATTGAAATTTCAGACATCTGATTTTGTGGGTGGGAATATTAGTTCTTTTGGCAAATTTGCAGCAGCCAAATTTATTTTAACAGGTTCAGTTACACAACTGGGTAAGGTAATTACAATTAATGGGAAAATTATAGATGTTAAAACTGGTGAAATCATCAAAACGGCAAATCAAGAAATATCCGATATTTCAGATATACATAATACCTTAAAACTTCTTGCTAAAGATTTTCTTGCAAAGAAAAAAGAAAAAAAGACAAAAAGTTTTTTCTTTTTTTAATTATTTTCTCTTTTTTTCTTAGAAGAACGATTTATATCTAACCATCTGCGATGTGTCCACATCCACTGTTCTGGTGTTTCACCGATAATCTTCTCTAGTTCCGTTGTGTATAATTGCGTTATTTTTTGTATATCAAGTGATTTATCTCCAGTTGCTACATAATTTATGGGCTTAGAACAGCATAATTCAAAATGTAAATAATCATCAATTCGTTTTAACACACATACTACAATAGGTATTTTTGTTTTCAGATGTAATGCAGCTACTGATGAATGTGTTCTTGCTGGATGATTAAAAAATATTGTTTCAACCCCATCAATACTGTTTGCATGTTGGTCAGATATAATTCCGATAGACTCCTTTGCACGAATCGCAGATAACATTGGTTTAATAGCTCCATCTTTTGGGCATATTTTATGTTTATATCGTGTCCGTTCATCATAAAAAAAATTACCAATTTTAGGATTATCAAACGGACGCATTATTGATGTTATTGGAGTGTCAGATAGTATAGAATAGGCTATTCCTGAGAATTCCCAATTCCCAAAATGAGCAGAAACTGCAATAATATTTCGTTGGTTTTCTTTGTCAAAAAAGAGTTTTTTCACTTTTTCAGATGCTTTTAAAGAGATATACTCATCTATATTATCAGATGTAATAACAGAATTTATTTTAAAAGATTCTACTAAAACTTGCGATAAGTGCAAATAACTTCTTTTAGCTAATTTTTTAGCTTCTTTATTTGTTTCTCGAACCCCAGCGTGTAAAATATGTTCTATTGTTCTAGTTCTATGTCTTTTATCTAACAAAAATGCGAGTTGTGCAATTAATTTTGCAAGTATATAAGCTAGCTTCAATGGTATTGCTTTTAGAATAAATCTTATAAATAAAAATGAAAAAAATTCAATATTTATTATAAGCTTTGATTTGTTTTTTTTACTCATATTATATAACCTTAAAGATTAAGATAAATTTCATTATTTGATTCAAAAATCTTTGACTCAATATTATTTATAGAAAATCCTGCAAGATTAAGTTTTGCAAGGAACTCTCGTTCAGCATCATAATTTTTTATCTTTTGCTCTTTATTGATTTTCTCAAAATACAATATAGAATTTGTTACATCATAAATAAGTGGTCTTTGATGTCTGATTTCATGAAATTGTAAACAGAAAGAACTCAACCAAACTCGTTCTATTATATCATTAGGATATTCTTGTTTATCAAATATTTTTTCAAGCTTCTTTTTGTTTTTTATAATATTTGGAGATATGACGCATTGTCTATCTTGTCCTTTTCTAAATAGAAAAATATTTTTATTTTTACCAATAACCTCTTCTACATATTTTGAATTTTTATTAAGAATTTGTTCTTCTCTTTTCTTCCAATTTTTTCTGACTTTTAAACCTGTAGACTTTAATATTGTATTCCACAAAAGTTTTGCTTTGCCTGACTTATCTGTCACTTTTGCATCTATGATAATTTGTTCAATATCTTTATTATACAATGCCCCTCTGAAAGTTGAAATAATTTGTAACATTTTTAAAATTTGCTTTTCAGATAATTTTTTCTGCTTAGATATACCATAAGGATCTATCATTGTTAATTCATAAGAATTTTTATCAATGATAAGGTTGCCTAAATGAAAGTCTGGATGCAAGAATTTCGCAGCAAAAAAGGATTTTAAAAACTTAGTAAATTCTTTAATAAACCTTTTTTCTTTATCTTTATTTCCTGCGACTTGTGCAAACCAAAAATCGCGTGCATTATCTGTATTAAGAACCTCTTTGGTTATAATAACCCCCTTTGAACCTTGTGACCCATATCCAATGCACTTTGGCACCTTAATATTATGTTCTTCAAGTAATGAGTAAGATACAAACTCTGATTGAACCTTTGATTTAAATATTCTTGAAATTTTTGCGATTTGTGCAATAGGAACATCGTATTTAACATAATATTTTTCATTATTAAACTTCATAATTGATACACTTCGTAAAGAATTTTGTTTTACAACATTACAAGGTCTTTCTAAGTGTTTTAAAACAGAAGGAATAATTGCACGATTCGCAATTTCCCACTTCCAACCTTCTTCTATACATTCTGAATAATCTAACATACATATCCTCTTTTTTCATTAACAATTAATAATTGATTTATGTTTCATTTCTGCACCTTGAAAAATAATGATTAATTTT
>JAOZMT010000007.1:0-8251 GCA_029934175.1 Victivallales bacterium
AAAATTCTTTATATTCATAACTCCTCCATTTTTTATTTAGTTTCTATTCTTATTATATTTATCTTAGACCTTTAACTTATTCTAAATGTTCATATTTTTAATATAAAATATCATAATTTATGAAATTTGCAAGAGAATCAATTTTTTTTATTAGTAAATGATGAAATAACAGCATAATGATCTGTTATACCTGTATTTGATAATGTTGTTTGTTTTATATTCCAATTTTTGTCAAACCAAATATTATCAATTGCTAAAATAGGGAATACTGTTGGAAATGTCGCAATATTTCCTGAGCCTTTTGTTAAAAATGCGTTTTGGTATATCTTTTTCATTTTATCAAAATGAACTGATGAAAGAGGAGTGTTGAAATCCCCCATAAAGATTAAGTTATTATCATTTGCTATAGTTTCATATAACAAGTCAAAAGATGGTTTTCTTGGTTTAAATGGATGACTTGCAATGTCTACAATAACAACATTAATAATTTCATTATATATTTCAATTTTAATTTTATTAAATTTAGCACCTCTAGTTTTGATATTTTCAACTTTGAGAATTTCACCTTTTGTTATAACTAACATTTGATTTTCTAAAAGTTTAATATCATAATTGGGAAGCCTTTTTTTCCAGTTTTCAATATTTAACTTCTTTCGATTAGGAAATTCATATAAAACATTAGTAGTCTCCACAAAACCTGCGATATCAAGATTTTCATTTTTTATTAAATTTGTAATATCATCGATTTTTTCAACTCCCATTCTGTCAAGGTTTAGAAACATAGTATGCATTAGTTGTTCTTGATTATTTACACTTTCTGCATAGTTCGCAATAAATTGTGTATTATAAAATAGTATGAGAGATAACGAGAAAATAGCACAAAAAATGTATATTAAGATTTTATCTTTCAGATAAATTGCGATTAGTGCAGGAATTATTGCGATTAGTGCAATTAAAACATAAGGGGTTGCATAGTAAAATGTCGCTAAAAAATGAAATGAGTCACGAATAGTTAAGCGAATAATTAAAGCAAGCGATAAAATAGTTGCAAGTATTATAAATATTTTTTTGTGCATAAGTCGCAAATATTAGTTAGAGTTTTCTTGAATTTTGAATTTTATCTTTTGTTTATCAATATGTTCTCCATCAAGTTCAATAGCTAATTCCCAATACTTAATGGCTGCATCTATATCTTCTAATTTTAAATAAATATCGCCTAGATGATCTGCTATTTCAGACTCTTTTATTTCTTCGTCTATACTTATTATTTTCTCCATATATTCTAAGGCTTTTGTATAATTTTTTTGTTGATAATACACCCATGCAAGACTATCAAGATATGCAACATTTTCAGGTTCTTTTTCTAAGGCTTTTAGTATTAATTCTTTTGCTCTAGGTAAATCTTTATTTTGACATGCAAGCAAATATCCTAAAAAATTAGCAGCAATATGATTATCAACATCTTTAGACAAAATAATTTCAAGACATCGTTGAGTTTGCACCATATCTTTCCCTTTTTCAGCAGTAACCGCAAAATCAAAATAGAAGTCAATATTTAAGAATTTTTCATTATCATTTTTTATTGCGAGTTTTTCAGCATTATCAAAACCAGTCAGCGCTTCTTTGTATTTTTTTAAGGCACGGTTAATAATTCCATAATAATAATATTTTATAGTGGATTTTTTTTCTATAGAGTTTAAAATATTTAACGCAATTTCAAATTTATTCTTTTGTAAATAAATAGATATTACATCATAAACAGAAAAAGGCGAACTTGTCACTTTCATATATTTTTCTGCTATTTTTTTTGCCTCTTTCATTCGCCCTGATGCTACAGCAGACTTCAAATAAGAATGATAAAAAGGAATAGATAGAGCTTTTAAGTGTCTTGTTTGTTTTTTATTAGCAATGTTATTTTTTATAAAAGAATCCCAAATTCGATATGAATGGTTATATTCTTTTAGATTATATAAAGTCTTTGCAAGGTATATAAGATTTTTTCTATCGTTTGGTTTAAATGATAAATTTTGTAAAAGAAGTTCTTTGCATTTTGTATATGATTTTTTATTTTTATAAAACTCAAGAACTTTTATGAATTCATTTTGTGGAATAAATGCACAACTCGCAACTTTATCTATATTATTTAAGTTTTGCTCTAGAATTCGTTCATATTTTTCTTTTACACCTTCTAAAAACCATAACCATTGTTCATTTTTTGAATTTTCTTTTGCAAAGTTATAAAATGTCATTGCAGTTGTTAAAAGTTTTATATTTTTATGTGCTGAATCTTCAGAAAAAACATTTTTTATAAATTCTTCTCCTTTTTGAATTTGGCTTTGAATAATATATAACCGCATAATATCTTCAACAAAATCTGAATAAATACTAGAATCTTTAGAAAGAAATTCTGCTGAAGTTTCAAGTAGTTCTAAAGCTTTATCATTTTTTTCTTTTGTAGTTAATAAATAAGCAGCAAATAAATTTAGTTTAACCATTTGAGGATTATCTTTTGCAAAAGGAACGGTGATTTTCAAATGCTTTTGAAGCGGGATATTAAATTGGTTTCTAAAAGGAATATTACTTATAGAAGAAGTTAATAAAAGGAGCAAAGAATTGTCATTTTGATTTTGCTTCATTGCAAGAAGTAAATTTTCAAGAAATTCATTTGGTTTATTTTGTTCTCTTGCATTAAGAGCCTTTATAAAATAATTATGTGCTTTAGCTTGTTCTTTGCCTTTTTTAGAAAAAGAAATTTCTTTTTCATCTTTATGTTGATTAGTATCAAAGCCTTTTGCATCTAAGATAATATCTGAATATGCTAAATTGCATACAAATGGTAGAAAAAATAGGTATAGTTTTTTATTCATTGTTTAAATTAATTGTTAAAAAAGTTATAATTAAGTAGAGTTTTTTCATCTAGTCTTTTTGCAATATTAAATTCTTCACTAGATTCTCCAAAAAGATTTTTTAAATTTGCCAAATAAGATGGTCGTTTCCAATATTGTTTCACATCATTTTTCATTATATTCTGCATTGTTTCAACATATAACTGGATTTTATTCTCTCCAAAAGTTAATCCTTGATATTCTCTAATTAAAAAAGGATTTTTTAACAATCCTCTAGCAACCATTACACCGTGACATTTGCTAACTTCGCAAACTTTATCAATATCTGCAATTTCCCAAATATCACCACTTGCTATAATGTTTGTCCCAGTAGCAAGCTTAACACATTTTTTTATTCGCTCAAAACCACCATAAACTTTATCATACATTTCAGATGCAGTTCTAAAATGCACAGCAATGAAATCAAGGTTGTATTTTAAAAACAAAGTCATTAGATTTTCTATTTCATTGAAATTATTAATACCAGTTCTAATTTTTATGCTTAGATTAATATCAGAAAAATCATTTTTTATTCGTTGTAAAATAGAGTTCATTATGCCAAATTGATTCAATAGTCCAGCCCCACCATTTTTATTCATAACAGTTTTACTTGGACATGCAAAGTTGATATTTATATCATTAATTCCGAGACTTATTAATTTTTCAATAGTTGGAGTGACTAATTCATCAGAACTGGTAAGTAATTGAACTGTCGTTTTTTTATTATATTTTATAAACGGATATATTTTTTTGGCTAACGAAGATTTTTTAGGGGTATGTGTTGATAATCTAATAAATGGGGTAATCCAAGAATCAACCAAGTCCAATTTGTGAAAAGTCTCACAAAAAAGAGGAGTCATAACTCCATGCATTGGACCTGGAATGCAATTTGTCTTATATTTCTTCTTCTGGAAGGTCTGCAATTAACTCCTCTCCTTCCTTTATCCATGCCTCGACTTGCTTTAATTCTGCTTCAACTTGGTCATATTTTTTTTCTCTTGATTTTGTTAGTCTATCATCAGTAGAATTTTCAATTTGTAACTGACATTTATCAAGTTTTTTCTCTAATTCAGCAATAGCTAAACTTATTTGAGTTTCTTTTTTCTTAGTATGCTCAGCTAATTTCTTTTTTATTTTGTCAACGGCTCTTTTTTTCTCTTTTTTATCTGGTTTATTATACTTTCTTCCTAAAATTTTAGTCCCTTTATGATACTTTCCTGCAGTTCCAGTCTTTTTATCCTCTTTAACATGATGTTTAAAATATTCTGCGATAGGAGCACCTTTTATAGTTTTAGCATCTCCTTCATAAAAAGCTAAAATTAATTTATTTCTAAATATTTCAATATAACGAGATTTAAAAGGATTTTTAGCGCTTAAAACCTTGTTTGGATCCGTGCTTTCCTCTACTTTACTTGATTTTTTTGATTTTTTCTTTTTTGCATAGGAATCTACCGCTGTGCAAAATAAAATAATTGCCATTATAAAAGTTACTTTTTTGAAAATTGTCATAATACTCTCCTTAGTTTGTTAATTTAAATTTATATCATTATATAATAACATAAAAAATACTAATTACAAATAAATTTAATACTTTTTCAAGATATTTATAGTATTTTTCATATCATTCATTGTTCCAATAGACACTCTAACAAATTTATTTGTTCGGTTTCCTGAAAAAAATCTCGTTAAAATATTATTTTCTAATAAAAAGTTAAACATTTTTTCTCCATTTTCATCAGGTGGCTTTACAAATACAAAATTTGTAAGTGATGGCAAAAAGCTAAAGTTTAATTTATCTAATTCGCTTAAAAAATATGCCTTAGTTTCTTTTATTTTTAAAACATTATTTTTAAAATAATTTTGGTCAAGCAACGCCTCTTTTGCAATAATTTGTGTAAGTGTATTTACATTATAAGAGTCTTTAACTTTTAACATTC
This sequence comes from Victivallales bacterium, assembly GCA_029934175.1. Lineage (GTDB taxonomy): Bacteria > Verrucomicrobiota > Lentisphaeria > Victivallales > JAUVCU01 > JAOZMT01. The sequence goes on from JAOZMT010000007.1 coordinate 4,823, forward strand.
CATTTATAAGATTTTCATTAGCAACTGCATAACCAAATCTTGATCCTGCTAATGAATAACTTTTCGATAAAGTTCTTGTTACAATAACATTATCAAATTCTTTAACCAATGACATACAGTTATCATTTGCAAAATCAGCATAAGCTTCATCTATAAGGACTATGCCTTTAAATTTTTCACAAATATTTTTTATTTTATTCATCTCAAAGGATGTCCCAGTTGGTGCATTAGGTCGTGGTAAAAGAAATAACTTTGAATTTGCGATTTGTGCAAGTATATTATCTGGCAAGGAAAAATCAGAATTCAATTCAATTTCTGCACAAGTCGCACCTTGTATATCTGCTAAAATAGAATATAACGAATAAGTAGGGGTTACGCAACTTGCTATTTCTCCTTCTCCTACGAAGGAACGAAGTGCCATTGTCAAAATATCATCCGAACCATTACCTGCAATAACGCAATTTTCAGAAATATTATGTAAGTCACCAATAATATTGCACAATTCGCAACATCTAGGATTAGGATATTGTCTCAACTGTTCAATATCAAACAATTTTAATGCTTTAGCTACATTTGGAGATGGTGGATATGGGTTTTCATTCGTATTAATTTTAATAATATTTTTTCCAGCAATCTGCTTGCCAGGGACATATCCTGACATTTTATCTATATTTTTTCTAAAATATGATTTTTCAGACATTATCCTACCGATGCTCCACTTTTAATATCGCCATCAATTGTTATAATTTTTAACTCTTTACCTGATTTCGCAGCTAATAACATTCCTTGAGATTCAACACCACGAATTGTTGCAGGTTTCAAATTAGAAACAACAACGACCATTTTACCTATAATTTCATTAGGAGTATAAGAACTTGCGATTCCTGCAACTAATTGTCGCTTTTCTTTTCCAATTTCAATTTGCAATTTTAATAATTTATCTGCTCCTTCAACTTTTTCAGCTTCTATTACCTTTGCAGTTTTTAACTTTGTTTTGAAAAAATCATCGATTTCAATTAAACCTACAGGCTCTTTTTTATTCTTCTTATTTTTTTTAGGTTGCTGTTTTATCTCCTTTTTTTCAACTAGAATTCGAGGAAAAAGCGAAACAATATCTTTCATTTGCATTCCTGCACAAATCGCATTTTCTTTATTTAATTTTGATAAATCTGCACAAGTCGCATTTTCCTCTGAATAACCAAGAGTAGAGCGGAGTTCACGCATTTTGTCAGGCATAACAGGCAACAATAAAGCAGAAAAAATTCTTAAACCTTCCGATGCAGTATGTAGAACTGTTCCAAGTCTTTCAAAGTCTTTATTTTTAGCTAAAATCCAAGGTGCAGTTTTTTCCATATATTTATTTCCTGCACGAATCGCAGTCATAACTTTATTTAAGCCTTTGTCTAATTTCATATTCTCAATAGAATCTTGCATTGCACAAACCGCAGAATATGTAATATCTAAAAATTCATTATCATCTTCATTTAAAGCATTTGGTTTGGGAATAACTCCATTGAAATGTTTTAAAGTCATTTTGACAATTCTATTTACTAAATTCCCCAAGTCATTTGCTAAATCACTATTATATCGAATAATAAAATTTTCTTCAGTAAAAGAAGCATCATTTCCTAAGGTCATTTCAGACATTAGAAAATATCTAAAAGCATCAACTCCATATTCTTCACATAAATCCATAGGATTTACAACATTTCCGAGAGATTTACTCATTTTACTTTCGCCAAGCAACCACCATCCGTGTGCATAAATTGATTTAGGTTGTTCAATTCCCATAGCCTTCAACATTGTAGTCCAATATACTGTATGAGTTGTTAAAATATCCTTACCTATAAGTTGATATGAAGCAGGCCAAACTTTATTAAAATGCTCCATATCACTTCCGTAACCAGCTCCTGAAATATAGTTTATTAAAGCATCAAACCATACATAACAAACATATTCTTTGTCAAATGGCAATTCTATTCCCCAAGATAATCTCTCTTTAGGGCGTGAAATACATAAGTCATTTAATGGTTGCTTCAGAAATCCCAAAGTTTCATTTGCACGAAACGCAGGCTGAATAAAATCTGGATGTGTTTCGATGTAATCAATCAACCATTCTTGATATTGACTCATTTTGAAAAAATAATTAGATTCTACAATCTCATTAGTCTCTCTATTACACTCTGGACAAAGTCCATCAACTAAATCTTTATCAGTAAAAAATCTTTCACAAGGCACGCAATATCTTCCTGTATATTCAGCTTTGTAGATTAATTGTTTATCAAATAAATCTTGTAAGATTTCACAGACAACTTTTTTATGGTTAGGGTCAGTTGTTCTTATAAAATTATCATAAGTAATATCCAATGTTTCCCATAATTCCTTAAAATTCACAACTGTGGTATCACATTGTTCTTGTGGTGTCATATTATGTTCAATAGCGGCTTTTTCAACTTTTTGACCATGTTCATCAGTTCCAGTTAGGAAAAATGTTGATTTCCCTAATAAGCGATTATACCTCGCCAAAACATCACCTAAAATTGTCGTATAAGCATGACCAATATGTGGTTTGTCATTCACATAATATATAGGTGTTGTTAAATAAAAATTTTCTTTCATAATTTTACTCCTTTTATAATATCAATATTTTTTTTAGCCTCACAAAACACCCAATTTAAAGAGTTTAAAACTTCATTTAAATGTTTTGGAGCAGTTAATAAATCTGTATCAACTGTAATTTTTCTTCCTTTTAAATAAGCAAATTGCCATACAAAACCTGTTGAAACTAATCCATAAATAGGAATGTTTTCATTGCCATTTAATTTTTGTGCTGCAATCATTTCTGCACAAACTTGCCCCCAACCTTTCACAAAATCATCTCTTTTCGCTTCTCCTAAACATACAACGGGTGTTGTAAATAAACTATTGCCTTTTGATAATAAAGGTGCAAGAAAATAATCAGGGACTCCTGTTAAGCCTAAATGTTAATTATATTCTAATTTTGTATGGGAAAAAAGAGGTAAATCATTACTTCTCGCCACATCAGCTAAAATAGGTCGTATAATACTTTCACAAATAACAAATTCATTTATAAAATTTTTCATATTTGCAAAATCTTCTCTTAGAACCCGTTCGTAATAATCATTCATTTTATATTCTTTTTCTTGAACAAAAGTATCATATTCGCATACATAATCAAATATACTACAAACTTCATTTATATCATTGAAACTTGAAAAAGTTTTCTGCAAAATATTACATCCTTCAGTATTTGACATTTTAACTTCCTTATATTATGTGTTTATTTTAGAAATAGCTTCTTCTATAGAAATATTCAACGATTTTGATAATAGTTCAGCCGCTTTATATATAGTTCCTTCAGCTTTTCTTTTTTCTTCCTCAGCTTTTCTTTTTTCTTCCTCAGCTTTT
>JAOZMT010000007.1:8351-17616 GCA_029934175.1 Victivallales bacterium
TTTGCTTCTTCTGTTTTTTTATTTGCTTCTTCTGTTTTTACTTTTTCTTCTTCTAGTTTTCTTTTATCCACTTCTGCATCATAATGTAACATTGCAATATCATTTTCAAAGCCTATCTTAATATAATCTCTTTCATCATCCATCCATTTCTGAACTTGTTGATCGTGCAATTCTTCGCTTGTAATAAACTTTTTCTCTTCTTCTGACAACTCTTCTTTACTTAACCTTTTTTCCATATAAAGACAATTTTCTTTAAATGTATCATCTTCTTTTAGTTCTTTAAAGTCACTTTTTTTATTATTTTTTTTACTTGACAATTCTGCAAATTTAAACCAATTAAAATATTTTTCATGCTTAGGGTTTTTGATAATATTTTTTTGACATGCGAAAATTAACTTATTTCTTGGAATAAAATCTAAGTTTTTCGAGTTATTTTTCAACTCTTTTATAATCTTATCTCTTTCTAATATAAGTTCATTAATATCCTTTCGCAACCATAAAGTATTATTATTTACAAAATTAATAACACTATCGTGAGTCATAGAAAAAGACAAAAAATCGCCATCATGCCTAAGACTATCATCAACCATCCAAACAAGTGTAACAACAGGATCGATTCTACGATAATCTTTAACTTCTAATTCTTCATTTGTTATAGAATCTTTTATTATTTTTTTTAAGGGTAAAGTCTCTAATTGCAAAGCTGTATTTAAAGAATGATAAGTGTAAAATCTATGAATAACATCAGGTTTATACCATTGTTGCATATCAATAATAACATAAGCATTATCTATTTTACAACGAAAGTCAAATTCAACATATTTTGCATCATCAGTTATATAATGCTTGTCCTTTTCCAATTTCTCAATCTCTTGAATTTCAACATCCAAAAAATCTTCTAAAAAACTTTTGGCTATTTTTAGATTTTCAAAAACCTTCTTGAAAAACCTATCTTGGTTTAATGAAGCCATATATCTTTCTAGCTCTATTTTCTTCTTTTCAGACATTGTATCCTCCTACATTGTAAATGCTGGACCAAGATATATTTCTCTCGCCTTTTCATCATTAACAAGTTTATCACTAGTTCCTTCACATACGACTTCTCCAGCTGCCATTAAATAGGCTCTATCTACAACTGATAATGTTTCACGAACATTGTGGTCTGTAATTAAAATACCTAAACCAGCTGCTTTTAAACTTTTTATAATTTGTTGAACATCATATACTGCGATAGGATCAACTCCACTAAATGGCTCATCTAACATTATGAAATCAGGCTCTGTAACCATTGCTCGTGTTATTTCAAGTCTTCGTCTTTCTCCTCCACTTAATGTCATAGCCTTTTGTTTTGCTAATGGAGTAAGCTCTAAATCATTTAATAGTTTTTCTAAACGCTCTCTTCTCTCTTGTGCTGTAAGGTCTAGTGTCTCTAGAATAGCCATTATATTATCAGAAACTGAAAGTTTTCTAAAAATTGAAGGTTCTTGTGCAAGATAGCCAATCCCTCGTCTTGCTCTTTTAAACATCGGTTGATGAGAAATATCCTCTCCTTTGAAAAAAACGGAACCTCCATTTGGTTTTATAAGTCCTGTTATCATATAAAACGAAGTTGTTTTCCCAGCTCCATTAGGACCTAATAATCCAACAATTTCCTGCTTTCTTACATTGATCGAAACACCATTAACAACACGCTTCCCTCCATACGCCTTTACTAATCCCTTAGCTTCTAATAAAAATTCTTCGCTCATGATTTCTCCTATTATTTTTTATCTACTTTTAAATTTGCTTCTGACTGTCCTTCAACAATAACATCTTCTCTATCTTTCCAAAGAGTAATTTTTTGTCCTTTGACACTTTCTGTTCCTCGAAATAAAACAGGATTTTCTGTCATTAAAATACTGCCTTCTTTTACATCATAAAATGCTCGCTCAGAGGTTGCTCTTTGTTGCCCCTTTACTTTGTCTTCAGCATTAAATAAATTTCTAACAACAAAAACATCTTTTACACAAAGAATTGTTTCTATTTCTTTAGACTTTTTTTGTTTTTTTGTTTTCTCATCAATTTTCACTATGTTTTTCAATTTAATATCCATTTTTTCAGCCGTTATAAGCCCCTGTGCATCTTTTGATATTACATTGTCTTTGCAAATAATTAAATTTTCATCTGCATAATAATCCATAAAATCAGCCGTTACAATTGAACGAGACTTACTTTTGTCTTTTACTATTTCAAAAGTAGACTCATTAAACATTTCTAAACGACAATTGCCTACAGATTTTAATTTAACAACCTCTTTTTCCTTTTCCCAAAGAGTAACATGGTCTCCTAGCATTGTTTCATTTTCACTAATCACTTTCACATTTTCTTGCAATTCCATAATACCAGTTTTTACATTATAATCCATAAATTCACTGTAAGCTTTTCGATTGTCTTTCTTCATATATGCTTGGCAATCTCCTACAACTTTAATCTTCTCTGCTTTTTTATCTTTTTCCCAAATAGTAATGTGTTTACCTTTCAAAATATCTTCTTCTTTTGTTATAAATGGACTTCCTTCTTTTAAAATAACAATTCCAGTAGTCAAATCATAGCTCATATTATCAGCTCCTGCTGTTCGGTTCTGACTTTTCACATCCATAAAACCATTCCTCAATACCTCAATTTTATTAGTTTCTCCGTTAGATTCCCAAGTTGTAATTTGCTCTCCTTTTAAAGTATCAAATCCTTGATAAACTATAGGTTTTTCAGTTAATACTGTAAATTCTTGTTTTAAATCATAAACAACCTTTCCTGCAAAAGCTTGTTCTTGTGGTTGTAATTTTGTTGTCATTTTTTTCATTATTCTAACATCATCCCAGCAAATAACCTTTGTAATTTCCTTTTTTGAACTACTTCCTTTTTTGGGCTTTTCTTGAACTAATCTATTTTCAACACCTTCAGCCTTACTATTTCTAGTTTCATTTTCTATATTTTCCTTTTTATCTTCAAAGAAAACTCGCATTTCCTTACAGTCAATTGTTCCTTTTATATCTTCTGTAAATACATTTCCAACAAAGTCTGCTCTATTAATTCCTAAATTAAGGTCCATATAGTCAGATACAACAATAGAAAACTTTTTGCCTTTTGCTTGCTCATCATCTTTTGAAATTTCCATATATGCATCTTCAAAAGATTCAATTCTATCTTGATTTTTCCAAAGAACAAGTTTTTTTCCTTTCAATAAATCTCCACCTTTTAAAATATAAGGCTTTATTGTTAAAACAATTTTTTCAAGTTCTAAATCATAATCTGCATAACCCGCAATTGCTTTATCATTTGTTATTTTTAAATCTTTATCCTTTTGAACAATAACAACATCGCCTTTTGATACAATTCGACTTATTTTCTTTGCCATTTTAGCATCCGAATCTATTTTTTCATCATCTGCTTTAAAATAAACCTCCATATAATCTGAATTTGTAACGCCTTTTTCATCTTCTGCAATCACATCTCCTTTAAAAATAGCAATATCTTTTCCCATATTCAAATCCATAAAAACAGATTCTATTTCTAAAAATGAAATACTCCCTGTTTTTTTATTAACTTTTGCAATCTTCATATAAGCATCATCTTGCGACTCAACTTTGTCATTGTCACGCCAAATTGTTAAAGTTTTTCCTTTAAGAATATCTTTTTCTCTATATGCAATAGGATTTTCAGTTAAAACAATTATTCCTGTTTTCAAATTATAATTAGCTTTCCCAGCTAAACTTTTTTGATTTTCTTGCTGGTCTGTATTTTTCTTTCTAATAATTTTTACATTCCCAACGCAAATAGCTCTCGTCAATTCTTTCTTTTTGCTTTCATCTTTAATTTTTCCCGATGTGTCTTCTGTAAAAAGAGTCATCTTATCACAATATACTAAAATATCCTTATCATCAACAACAACATTTCCTGTGAAAATGCAAGTATTCTCTTCCATGTTTGAAACTAAATGCTTTGATGTAATTCTCACTGGAGGTTCTTTTAAGTTTTTCTTAATACCTTCTGCTGAATCCATATCTTGCCTTAATGTAACTTGAACAGCTTTATGTATATTTATAATCTGACTCTTTGAATCTGCATCAAAACCTATACCATCAATATCCATAGTCAAAGAGCGAATGAAAACTTTATCTTTGCCATCAACCAATCTTGAAATCTTATCATATTTTGCAGTTGCAGTTTTTATAAACATTTTAGTGTAAACAAATCCCTTCCAAAATTCAACAACATTTTTAGAGTCTTCCTTTATATCATAAATATCAATTTTACTATTTTCTGTAATCTTTCCTAAGTCTTCTAAATCATCCTTTACATAATCTAAAATAACCTTCTTCATATTAATGAAAGTATCAATTGTTCTTGCTTCATCTCCGTATAAAATATATTTTAATTTATTTGTTTTTTCATCGTATTCAGGAGTCTTGAAATTTTTAAAAACTCCAATCTGTGACTCTGCAATAATACTAAAAACACTAATGAATAATAGTGTTACTATGAAATGTATTTTGATATTTGATTTTCCCATTTTCCTTGCTCCTTTAAAATAATTTCTATAATTTCCCTAACTGCTCCATATCCTCCAGATTTCTCTGTGCATATATCGCAATAATCACTAACTTCTGACATTGCATCAGACACTGTAACCGCCAAACCAACTTTCCGTAAAACTGGAATATCTATTAAATCATCTCCCATATACATACATTCTTCTGCTTGTATATTATATTTTGATAAAATTTCATCTATTTTGCCGCCTTTATCTTTTATATTTTCATATAAAAAATCTAAATCAAGTTCCTTAGCTCGTTTTTGGTTGGCTTTTGAACCACGCCCAGATAGCAAACCTACTGTAAAACCTGCACGCTTCGCAAGTTTTAAACCATGCCCATCACGAGCATTAAAAAACTTAACTTCTTCGGGACCATCACTATAACCCATTCGAGCATCAGTTAAAACTCCATCGATATCAAATATCATAGCTTTAACTTTTTTAACTTTTTCTTGTGTTTTCATTAATTCTTTACCTATCTTAATAAACTTACTAAATTTTATACATGCCATACAATATAATTCTTTTTTTTCAAAAATCAAGTCTATTAATGTTAAATAACTACTAAATAAGAATAGATGCAAGCAAAATCATAAACTTTTTATTCATTTGTTTGCAATTTCAAAAAATAGAATTATATTTATATAAAAATAATTATAAATAAAGAATAAAAATATGCGAACAGTAAAATTAAAACGAAAAAAAACGAGTCCTTCTAAAAAAGTTTTATATATCATTGGTGGAATTCTTTTAATGTGGGGAGTAATATCTTTTATTAGGTTTAAATATCAAAAAAAATATAATGGGAAAATCTCTGATTTAGGATATTATCGTGAAAAACGGCAAGGTGGCGAATACAGTCCTCAAGATATTTCAGGCAAACGACTCTTTTTTTTCTTAACAAAAGGTTGGTAAATTATGAATAAAATAATTGATTATATAGATGTAAAAGAATTTTTCAAGCAAGAAAAATTCAAAACAGATAATAGTAACATAGTTTTATGCCATGGTTGCTTTGATATTGTTCATCCCGGGCATATTCGACATTTAAAATTTGCAAAAAACCAAGGTTCATTTTTAGTTGTATCAATTACTCCAGATTCTTGTATTCAAAAAGGTGTGGATAGACCATTGGTTCCACAGGAGTTGCGTGCAGAAAGCTTAGCTTCCTTTGAATTTGTCGATGCTGTTGTTATTGCCCCTAAAGAAACTGGCATTGAAATGATTAAATCTATTTGTCCTGATATATATGTTAAGGGTAGTGAATATGCTTTATCTACTGATCCTAGATTCTTACAAGAAAAGGAGATTCTTGAAGGTCAAGGCGGGAAAGTTGTTTATTCATCTGGGGATGTCGTTTTTTCTAGTTCTGAATTTATTAGAGAATGTGAACTGATAACAGCCGAAGCAGAAAAATTAAATTATCTTTGCCAACACTATAATATATCTAAAGATTTATTAAATAATATTGTATCACAAGCAAAAACCCGTAAAATTTTAGTGGTAAGTGAGGCATTGATAGATGAGTATAAATATTGTGATTCCATAGGTATATCTCAAGATTCAGCAACAATGTCCTTAAATCTCCAAAGGCATAAAGAATATATAGGAGGTGGTGGCAGTATCGCACAACATTTTTCATCTATAGAAGCAAATATAATTTTTCTATCTTCAATTAATATCAATGATGAATTAAGCAGGAAGTATAAAAAAATGCTAAATAATGTTGATGTTAAATTTGAAAATATTCAAAGCACAAACCGCAAAGTAATAAAAAAAATGCACTTTTTTGCTGATAGAAATCAAGTATTAGAGGTTGAGGAAGGCAATTATATTCAATTAGATTCTTCATTACAAAGTTTAATATTAAAAAAATATAAGAAAATGTTGAAAGAATTAAAGCCTGATTGTGTAATTTTATCTGACTTTGGATATGGTTTATTATCAGATGCTTTGGTTCCTAAATTTTTAGAATATGCTGGAAAATTAAAAATTAAAACATTATCAGATATTTCAGTTACACCAAGAACTAACTTGTTAAAATTTAAAAAATCTGATATATTTGTTGTTACTGAAAGAGAATTAAGAGCTGGATTACATGATTTTGAAAATGGATTATCTGTTTTAGTTTTAAACTTTTATAACCAATCATCTATCAAAGAAATATATTTATTATTGAGTGACGGAGGTGTCTTATATTTTAAAAGACCTAGTCAAAAGACTTTTTCTATGGAAAATATCCATATTCCTTCATTAACTACAAGAATGGATAGTTTAAAAGGCAATGGAGAAGCATTTATAGCAGGCATAGTTCTAGCTAGAACATCTGGTGCTACTCCTGAACAAAGTGTGTATTTTGGTGCAATTTTTTCATCTTTACATACTAAGCGGATTGGAAACGAAGCCATTAACCAAGATGAACTTTATAGACACATAAGTAATAGAAAGGAACTTATATAAATAGTTATGATAAATAGTAATATTGTTGCAAGTAATTTTTCAAGAAAATCCTCTTCTTATAATATAGAGGCTATATTTCAAAAAGACATCGCTAAAAAATTTTTTAAATTTTCATCTACTCATTCTAATAGAAAAAATAATTTAAATATTTTAGAGCTAGGGTGTGGAACTGGCTTTTTGACCATACCTTTTCTACAGAAATATTCAAATTCTAATTTTTTATTATCTGATATTGCTCCTGGTATGATCAAAGAAAATAAAAAAACAACCTCCCTTTTGCGAAGTATGCAAAATGTTAATTATGAAATATGTGATATTTCTAAAAATTTACCAAGTGGTCATTTTGATTTTATCTACTCAGGTTTGACATTTCAATGGGTTTCTGAACTTGATACACTTTTTGAAAAAATAAATTTAGCCTTAAATGACAAGGGCTCTTTTCAGTTTAGTATGATTACAAAGAATACATTCACTGATTTACAAAAATCGTTTAAACTATGTAATATTGAGTATTCTGGACCTAAAATGGTATCCACTCAGTATGTTATAGACATTTTATCTAAATTCAAAAATTTAAAACATCAAATTGTGACTTATAATGAGAAATATAGTTCTGTGATGCAATTTTTAAAACGCATTCAACAAACTGGAGCAGGAAACCCGAATAAGACACATTTATCTCCAAAGTCATTGAAAAAAATACTTAAAACTTATCAGAATAACTTTGCCGAGAGTAATGGTGATATTATTGTTCAGTATGAAGTTTTATTTATATCTGCTCAAAAATGAAAAAAAAATCATTTTTAGTCTTAACTCAACCAGGAGGAATGTCTCGTCTTTTTATGAAGGGTATAGCAGAATCTGCAAGGCATTTAGGAATGAATACTTTATACGAATATTGTCCTACTGATAATGATATTGAATTAAAAAAACATTGGTCTAAAAAAGTTATAAAAAGATGTCAAAAGCGAAATGTGGGTGCTGTTATTTGCTATGGTTTTAATATTTTATCATATTTACCTATTTTTAATGATAGTAAAGGAGTAAGTTTATTTGAGCAATTAGATATTCCTTGTTTTTTGTTATGGGGAGAACATCCTCATTGGCATAATTATCCATATTCTTTGCGAGATGAAATTCAACCAATTCTAGGCTCTTCTAATAATTATCATTTTTTCAAAGATGACCATTCTACTTATGATATAAAAAGAGTTTTGAAATGGGAAAATTGTCATACTCTACAAATGTCTGAAAATATAAATGATTTTGCACAAGCCGCAAATGAAAAAATAAAAGTTGAATATGACTCTGTTTTTATATGTGGTTCCTATCCAAAACTAAGTGATAAATCAATTTTATTAGCAAATGAAAAAAATCCTAATATTCAAGAATTTTTATGTGATATTTCTAAATCTGTTAAGAAACAGCTTTTAGATTTATTTAATAACAATAAAATACTTGTATCTATTGAGTTTATAGATAAATTAATAGCAGAAAAAATGACAGACTACACTGCATCAGTTACACAATGTATTCAAAATTTAGAAAATAATTACAAAAGAATTATTTTTGCGATTTATGCAAATAAAAAAGCATATTTTGATTTATTGAGAATATTTTGGGATTTCACAAGTTGGCAACGCGTTTTTTATATAAAATATTTATCTAATCATTTTAATATTGCAGTCATGGGTTCTGATTGGTCTTCACTTGGGGTAAAAGGTAATAGTGAATGGGTTACAAATCAAGGAGAAGTTTATCGTAAAGGCAAAGTATGTGTTAATATCAATCAAGGCTGGGATATTGAAGGTTTTACATTTAAGCCATTTCAAATTATTGCCAGCGGAGTCCCTTTATTGCATAATCGTGTTCAAGGAGTAAGTGATATATTTGAAGAAGATAAGGAGATAATGTTTTTTGATTCTCCAACCGATATTTTAAATAAGATGCAACTCCTGATTTCTGATGAAAAAAAATGTAATAATATGGCACGCAATGCTCTCGCAAAATTCCAACAAGAACATTTATGGGAAAATCGTATAGAAAAAATGTTTAAGCTAGCTAACCTAAATATTAACGAATTTATATAATCTTCGCAAGTTAGTATTTTCTTAATGTAACGCCACCGTCTCGGTGGCCTCCAGCTAAGATACTGGCAAATATACAAAAGAACCTTATTTAAGATTTAAAAACATAAACAAAGCACTCTTCCCAGTATATTTACTTTCTGCC
>JAOZMT010000194.1 GCA_029934175.1 Victivallales bacterium
TATTGGATTTCTTTCCATTAATCCAAAATCCAATAATCCATAAGTTGCAAACTTAAGGTCACCTGAAAATCCAGTGTTTTCTATTTTCCTTGCTTACGACTCGTGTGCTTAGAGGTTATAAATTATACTGAAAATTTTCAAAATACTTTATAACATTTTGCACAATATATTCTGGAGCTGATGCTCCTGCTGTTATTCCGATTTTTGAATATTTTTTAAACATATCTTCTGTTATTTCATCTACATTATCAATAAGAAAGGCTGGACAGCCCAGATTTTCTGCTCTATCTCGTAGTTTGTTTGAATTAGAACTATTTTTTGAACCAACGACAAATATAACTTCGCTATCTTTTGCGAGTTGTGCAATTGCTTTCTGTCTATTTTTTGTTGCATAACAAACATCTGAATCTCCCTCTATATGAGGAAATTTCAAGTATAAATCCTTTAGCAATCCTTGGATTTCATCAATATCTAATGTAGTTTGCATTAAAAATGCAATTTTTTTATTTTTAAACTTAGGTAGTTTTTCTATATCAGACTTTTTAGAAATCACAAAATGCTCATTCTTAACTTGCCCTAAAGTTCCTATTATTTCAGGATGTTGAGAATTACCAATGATGATTATAGTATAGCCTTTTTTATCTAAATCAACAACTTTTTTGTGTTCATTTAAGACAAGAGGGCATGTTGCATCAACAACCTTTAATTGTTTTTCTTTCGCTAATTTTTCTATTTTTTTAGATACTCCGTGTGCGCTAAAAATAATAATAGAATTATTTGGAATATCGGATATTTTATTTACAAAAATAACCCCTTTATTTTCAAAATTTTTGACAATATTTTTATTATGAACAAGTTCATTGAAGATATAAATTGGAATTTTGTTCTTTTCAATGGTTTCTTCAGCTAATTCAATAGCCTTTTTAACACCTGAACAAAAACCACGCGGAGATGCTAAAAAAAGTTTTTTACCTTGATTATTCATTCATTGATTTTATTGATTTTTTAATTTCATCAACTAAATCTTTCATATTTTGGGTTTGACCTAGATAATTTTTATTTTTGTCGATTTTTGTTTTTAAGTTAACTATTTTTGACAATGATTTAGTCATATTTTCATTCTTAATCGTATAATTAAATGCCATTGTAGCATGAGTTGAGTCAGATTCTAAAGATAAAAGTTCACCTGTAATATAAAATTTAGAACTTGCTTCTTGAGAACTTACTCCTGAAAATGAAATTTGTAAATATTTTCTAATCATATCTTTTGGAAATATTACCCATTGTTGGTAATCAGCAATCAATAATTCATTTTTCGCCTTACGATATATCATTTTTTTATTTGATATTCCAGATGCCCGCAAAGGACCGACCTCAATAAAAATTTTTCCTATATTAACTTTTTCTATTTCGCCTAAATCATAATAAGTAACTTGGTTAAATTTTTGTTCAGACAAACACCCTGTTATAATTGGACAGACAATTAAACTCAAAAATATTTTTTTTATCATAAAGACTCCCGTTAATAATTACTTTTAATTTCGTTAATATATCATTATATTCTATTTAATCAATATATTGGATATAAAATCTAGTTATTTTATTGCTTTTTTAAAAGTTTGTGTTATAGTATCTATTATTACAATAATTTTATAATCAAGGATAAAAAATGGGAAATATTAATTTACCTCCAAAAAATCATGTTAAAGTTTTAGGGGGACAAGGCTGGGTCGGACTTATTGACCAACTAGGAACAGAGACATCTATTGTCAATGCAGCAAGGGTTTCTTTTGGAAAAATAAAAGACGAAATGGATGACAAAGATGTAAAACTTCTTAGTTATCTTATTGAAAATAAACATACAAGTCCTATGGAACATGTGGCATTTACATTTAGTATTCATTGCCCTCTTTTTATAAGAGGACAATGGCACAGGCATAGAACTTGGTCTTATAATGAAATTTCAAGAAGATATACTGATGTCGATATGGAATTTTATACTCCGACAAAAATTAGACAACAAGCAATATCTGATAGACAAGCATCGGTGGATAGTCCAGATTTTGATGATACTAAACAAAAAGCATTAATCGCAAGTCATAATGATACATCTTATAAGCTATATAGAAATTTATTAGAATCTGGTGTGTCAAGAGAACAAGCTCGTGGTGTTTTACCACAAAATATGATGGTATCATTTTGGGGAACAGTAAATTTAAATAACCTTTTGCATTTTCTAGAGCTTCGTGACAGCGAGCATGCACAATGGGAAATAAAAGAATATGCTAAGGCAATAAAACAGTTAATTAAACCTGTAATTCCTAGCGTTGCAAGTTATTTTGAAAGTAGAGGACAAGGTTGGTAAATTAAATGGAAGAGCAAGTAAAACAACCAATAATTGCAATTATTGGACGACCAAATGTAGGAAAATCATCGCTTTTTAATGCAATCTTAAAACGCAGAATGGCTATTGTCCATGAAGAATGTGGAGTAACACGAGATAGAGTTGCAGCCCCATCAAGATGGGAAGGGCGAGCATTTCAAATCATAGATACTGGAGGATTAGGAACTTATTCATCACAAACTAAAAATGTTGATAGATGGGATACGGGGATAAGAAAACAAGTTGAAATAGCAATTGAAGATGCTGATATTATATTTTTTATGACAGATGCGCTAGCAGGTTTAATGCCATTAGATCATGAAATTTCTAAACGAGTTAGAGAAAGTGGAAAGAAAGTTTATTGCGTAATTAATAAAGTAGATAATCCTAAAATAGAAGCGCAAAGCTCAGAATTTTTAAATTTAGGATTCGATGGAGTTTACCCTATTTCTACTTTACACAATAAAGGAATATCATTTTTATTAGATGATGTTTTATTGAAATATCCTGAGACCTCTAAACACTTAAAAGAACGATCATTTAGGATTACAGTTTTAGGTCGTCCAAATGTAGGGAAGTCATCTATAGTAAATGCTTTATTAGGAGAAGATCGTGTTATGGTTAGCGAGATAGCTGGAACTACACGAGATTCTGTAAATACTGAATTTACGATGGAATATAAAGGAGAAAATTTACCTGTAACATTAATTGATACCGCTGGGATACGAAAACGGTCAAAGGTAGATACAGTTATTGAGACTTTTAGTATAATGCGTGCTGAGGCAGCAGTTAAAAATTCTCAATTAGTTTTATTTGTTGTTGAAGCCAAAAAGGATGGTTTAACAGCACAGGATAGACGAATTGCTAAAATCATTGCAGAAGCTGGAAGAGCATGTATCGTAGTTGCAAATAAATGGGATCAATGTAAAAGTGAAAGCCCTGAAGCTGTCTTAAAAGAATTATACTACACACTTCCAAGAATGACTTTTGCTCCAGTTGTATTTACATGTGCTTTGAGTAAATATAATTTTGGAAATCTTCTTGACAGTATTGCAGAGGTAATGGAACAATTAGAAATTAAAGTTACAACTTCGATGTTAAATCAAGTTTTAATTGATGCATTCAAAAAGAATGCACCGCCATTTGTTAAAAATAAAGCATTTAAAGTATATTATGGAACAATGATTGGTAATGATCCTCCAAGGTTTCAGTTATTCGTTAATAATACTAAATTATGCACAAAAAATTATCAAGGGTATTTGATGAATTACTTACGCAAAAGTTTTATATTCAAAGGGCTTCCTATAGTTTTAATAATGAAGGAAAGGACTAAAAAAGAAGACTTTTATGATAAAGATAAACGGAGCGGAAAGGCAAAAAGTTTTAAATCTAATGTGAGGAAAAAGACTCATCGTAGATATAGTAGTAAAAATAAAAAGAAATAAGGAGAATTAAAATGTCAGAAGAAGTTTTTAAAACAGAAGAAGAGAAAATTAGTTATGCATTGGGGATTGACATCGGACAATCTTTTAAACAATTACCAGTTAAAGTAAATATTGATTTACTTTCACAAGGAATTGCAGATGTATTTTTGGGAAAAGAAATTAAAATGTCTCAAGAAGAGTGGCAAAAAACTATGGCTGGTTTTCAACAAAAAATGAAAAAGCATGGTGAAGCTATTCAGAAAAATATGTCTGAAACTAATTCAAAAGAAGGAGAAAGTTTTCTAGCTGAAAATCAAAAACGCCCTGAAGTAAAAGTTACAGAATCTGGACTTCAATATGAAGTTTTGGTTGAAGGTGAAGGCGATTGTCCTAAAAACTCTGATAAAGTAACTGTTCATTATGCAGGAACTTTAATTAATGGAACTGAATTTGATAGTTCTATCAAGCGTGGGACTCCTGCATCATTCCCTGTTAATGGAGTAATTCCTGGTTGGACAGAAGCTTTACAAATAATGAAAGTTGGAAGTAAATATAAATTATTTATTCCTTCAGCATTAGCTTATGGACCACAGGGAGCTGGACAAAATATTGGACCTAATAGCACTTTAATTTTTGAAGTAGAGCTAATTAAAATAGACTAAAAATAGTATATAAATTAGTGTTAATTAAAAAACTCGCTCCAAGGCAATTTGCTTTGAGAGCGAGTTTTTTTGTAGCAAAAAATATCGGGTCTTCACTAAAATCCGTGGGTTACCTTTTGTATAATTAAGCATTAATATTTTTGACAGTGAAATAATTATTCCATATTTTGAGATTTATTTTACCAAAAATTATGTGAATATTTGGACTCAGGCAAATTACCTAATTGATGATATAAAGCAGTTTCCATAACCTTAAAAGATCTATATCCAAAAGCTTTTCTAACAGTTAAATTTACTTTTCTATTAAGTCCCTCTACAATACCACTATTGAAGTTTTTTTTAGCAATAAAATAATTTAAAATTAATTTACGATGTTTTTCTAACATTTTTGTTATCTTTATCATAGGTTTTAGTTCAGATTCAATAACTAACTCAGTCCAGTTATCAAGAAATTTACCAGCCCATGTAGGACTATTATATTCCCAAAATTTATGAAACTGCTCTTTTAAAATATATGCTTTAACAATATTTAGATTCATTGCAACAAGATTTTTAAGTTTTCCTTTTTGCGATTTTGTAAGATTGAAAACCTTTTTAAGAAAACACCATCTAGAATGCTTTAGAGTTACTTCGTCCCCTTTTTCTTTCAAGAGTCTAATTTATTAAATTCGACTTATGGAGTTTGGGGTGATTTAGATAGTAATAATTATATAAAAAACAATATTAATATTACTTGGATTTTTCTACTTATTTTTATTTTATTATTA
>JAOZMT010000195.1 GCA_029934175.1 Victivallales bacterium
AGCTAAATCAAAGTCTAATATAACTTGTAAACCACGAATATCATGTATTTTTGAGCGTAAATCTTCATTTTTCACAATTAATTCAGTTTCAATTTTTTCTTCAAAAAGCAGTCCTGCATCGACATCTTTTTTAAGAATTTTAATAGCAATTTCAACGCCTTCTTTAGTGAAAACAAAAGGCAGTTTTCTTAATCCCATATTGTCATTATTGGAAATCACAATTTGTGACTTCCAATTTTCAAATTCATCATTTTCCAACTGAAATCTATTTATTTCAGAGAACAAATCAATTTTTCTTTTTATAGCTTGATTAAAGACTCTTGTTTCCATTTGGCAAAGTTCAGCCAAGTCTCTATCAAGCATAACTATCTTATTTCTTATAGTCCATATTTTATTATTCATTTAAACCTCTTTTATTTAATATCATTATTATCACACTTTTAATATATCACTTAAGTTAAAATTTACAATAATTTCACAATTAAGATTAAGCCTTTTTAATTAGTGTTCAATTAGCGTCTATTAGTGGTTAAAAGATCTCTAAAATGAGTAAATCGCTTGGTTTTTATATACCCAATAAATCATATTTTTTCCTTAATTCTAACATTTTTCCAGTTGCCTGTGAACCATTTTTTGCTAACTGTGCAAATTCATTAATTCGTATTAATTCTTTCTTTAATAAATTTCGTTCAACGGTAAAACTTGTTTCATCTAAATAGTTATCACTTGGAGGAATTATAATAAAATCATGAATTACAGCAAATTCCTTGCCTTCACTTTTTCTTAAGACTCGTCCTCTTCGTTGAATAAATTGTCTTGGATTTGTGCTACTTGCGAGAATAAAAGCTGTTTCAATCGCTGGAATATCAACTCCTTCATCTAAGCAACGGATAGCAATAAGGGCTTGCAGTTCACCATCTGAAAATCTTTGTTTTATATCTTCTCTAACCGTCATATTTTCCTTTGCTGTAAACGGATGAACTTTCATATCGAATTTATTACCCAAAGTTTTAATAACTAAATGAGTTTGTTTTATAGATTCCTCTTCATCAAATTCATCTTCTACTTGACCATCACCACAATAAATAAGGATATTTTTTTTATAAAAATAATATTTCATTAATTCAAAAAGTTTTTTAGTTTTATTATATGCCGAAGCACATATTCTTGCTCGTTTTAATAAAAGAATTTCTAATAGTTTTTTATCTTGGATTGTTCGTTCTTTCTTTTGAAATATAAATCCTATTTGCTTGGATATTTTTCCATAAGCATAACTTTCATCCTCTGTAAGTTCGACGAGATGTGGATGATAAAAATAAGGCGTTAGAAATTCATTATCCAATGCTTCTTTTAATCCGAATTCAATGACAGGTTTTCCAAAGAAGTCAATAATTGCTTTAGTGCCATCTTCATCAAACCACCTTTCTGGCGTTGCGGACAATGCAAGTCTATAATTTGCTTTTTCAGGCAATAGTTTTAATTGTCTTTTAGAACCAATATTATGAGCTTCATCTACAATAAATAATAAATCACAATTCACCTTTTCTAAAACACTTTGAAAAGGAGGTAATCCAAAAGATGTGTTAGTTGTAATCAAGCAACTGTATTTGTGTTCAATATTTGTTAAAGCCATAGTTTCTATTCTTGCATGTTCAATCCATTTATTTTTAGAGTCAAAGCATTTTATATTTTTTATATTGAAATTTTTACATTCATTATCCCATTGAGTAACCAAGTGTTTATATGGACAAACTATAACAATCATAAGCGGTTTATTTTTTGCTTTATATGCCTCAATAAGTTTTACCGTTGCAGCAAGAGCAGTAATAGTTTTCCCTGTTCCAGTTGCCATTTTAAACATTCCTTTGCATGAGTTATCAAACCAATTTCTAATAGCATCCTTTTGATATTCTCTTAAATTAATAAATTCTGGAATAGAAGGAGATTTATTTTCTGTCCTGAGTTTTACTGAAATTATATTTTCATCTTTACAAGTTTTAATAAAATCTTGTTCATTAGAATATTTTCTTATTTGCAATAATTGATTTTTAGCCGCTTCTGAAAACTCAATAATTTCTAATCCATCTGTGGCGTTATTCCATAATTCATCAAACTCATCTAATTTTTCTTTTGCAACACCTCTAATATCATTCCATGAGAAATCAACATCAATTGATTCAAAATTAAATTCGTGTGCAGTAATGCTTTCATTAGGCGAGCCAGAAAAAGCAATATAATCATTTATTTTATCTTTAATAATTCCCATTTTTTCATGATAAATTCCACCATTATGATTTAAGTCTTTTCTAAGTGCAATTTTTATGTCAAGTCTATTATTTGCTATCAACCAAGCCAATGCTTCAATTCCACTATTCCAATTTATTTTTGCGATTTGTGCAATACAACTTTTTTCAATCATTTCTCTTTTATCATATCCTGTTTTAATGGCATTAATATCTTCAGCGGAAAGAATCGGAGACACAACTAATTTCATCTTTCCACCATTGAATAACAACGATTCTAAACCTCTCGTTAATGAAATTAGACCTGATGCGGAGAAAAAACCAGCAGATCTTTTATATTCAACAGCATTCATTAAGCAAGGATTAAAGAAATCATTTATCAAATTATTTCTGCCAGTTCTATATCTATACTCTAACTTTAATTCTCTTAGATTCATAATCCCGTCTCCAATTAATTTATCTGAAATATAATCAGATTTTGTTTCTTTTTCATACAAAGCATTCAAAATATAATCTGTTGTATCAATATCATCTGTTTCATATTCTATAACAGGCTCTTTTATCTTACTTTCTTCTTCTATTGTATTATTATCCAAATTATAAATATCTTCTAACATTTTTTCATCTGTATATTCTTCAATATATCGAGGCTTATTTTTCAAAATAAATTTGATAGGATTTGTTCCAATTCCTTTAAATATAGAATTTTCTTTTTTGACATTAACATAAAGTCTAGCACTAAATGTAGCATTAGGCGTTTTGCCATTTATTGTAACATTTGATAACATATCGTTTTTCTTAGCAAAATTCCACATTTCATTACAACTCATTTCTCTATTATCATTCATTTCTAGAATAGTTTCTGCTAATTTCAGAGCTGTTATTTTATTTTCACTATTCATCATATTAAAAACATCTCCAATAGTTCGTCGGAAGAATTTTCTTGTTCTTCTTGTTTTTCATTATCAAAAAATAAATCTAATAAATCATTATCAACATCTAGTTCTACTTCTTGTTTTCTTGATTTAATAGGTTGTATTATTAAATCAAGTTCCTTATCTTCATCCATTTTATCTTTTAAATTAAACATATCATCCAAAATATCTTCATCAGAATATTCTTTTTTATAAAACTTATTTTTTTGCATAGTTCGCAAATAAAACAGAGGATTCTGCTTTTCAATTAATGGAGACCGTAAAATCTTTTTTATAGAATCGAAATCAATTTTTAACTTAGGATATATAAATGCTAACTCTTCAATTATTTCTTCTTTTGTCAAAAATGAATTTAATTCTAAAATATCTATAGTTTTATGAAACAGTTCAGAGTCGGATAAATCATTTATTTCTATTTTATCTAAATATGGAATAAAAGTATCAAAACAAGGAGTATTAAATAGAATATCCCGCAACTGCATCTCAGCTTCTATGTATAAAGTATTTTTATGTTTGATATATGAATTAATTTTTTGATTGTTTATATAATCTACAAGTTCTTGTTTGTTTTCTTTTCCAACTAACATTTGTGCTTTATCTTGCATCATATTAAAAACTATTTTAGAAAATGTGGCTGATCCAATTTGCCTAACTCGCTCTCTAGTTTTATCAACAACAACTGAAATTTCTTCTAAAGTTGCTGGCTTATCATTTTTTAAACCATAACGCATTTCCATTATAATTTTCTCTCGTTCTGACAGTTTTCCATAGTTTAAAATATCATCTATCGTATAACTTTCTTTTTGGCAACAAATATCTAAAGGAGTGTTATTATCAATATGAAATTCTTTTAGATAATTTATTATAGGAAAAGTCTGACTATTCAAAGTGTATAAAGAATTTAAGTAATATCCTTCAGATAAGACACTACTAAAATAATTTAAATTTCTATCAGAAAAATCTTCTTTTTCATCTAAACAATCATCAATTTTTATTCCTTTAGATAATTGTTCATTATAATATTTTATTTTATTTATTTTATCATCAGCTTGAACAGGAATTCTGACAGTTCTTTTAAAGTTGCTTATAAATCTGTGAAGTTGTTGTCTTATCCAAAAAGAAGCATAAGACGCAAAACTTGCACCGTGTTTTGGGGCATATTTCATAGTGGCTTTAGCAAGTCCAATAGCACCTTCTGAAATTAAATCTTGTAATTCGATATTATCAGAAAGCATTTGAAATTTAAAGGCAATATGTAAAACGAAACGCAAATTACCTTCAATCAATCTATTTTTTGCAGACAAAGAACCATTTTGAGCTTCAAAAGCTAATTGAATGCTTTCTTTGGGGTTACATTGTGGAATATCTCTAATTGATTTAATATAGCTTTGCAAGCCATCGTATTTATAAATTTTATTATCATTTATGGGAATATATTGTTCTTCATTATCATCACTTAATGACAATAATTCTACAATATCAAGTTCTTCTTTATAATCATCGTCATTTATTAAATTGTCATTCAATTCATTTTGATTATCATAATCTAAGAAAAGGTCTCCTGTTGTTTTCATATAAGTTTATAAATTTAATTCTTATTTTTTAAGTCTTCAATAGATAAAAACTTTGCATTTTCAGATTTAATTCTGTTTCTTCTAAACTCAATTATATCTTTATGCCATGCAGGAGAAGCCATCTCTTTTTCTTCCTCATGAATTAAAATTTCAATTGCCTTAATTTGGTCTTTAATAGACATCTCAATTGGTAATGAAAGACTCATTTTATCTCCTTGTTTTAAATCTGTAAAAAATCACAGCATCAAATTATAATTAAAAACTTAAATAATATATCATTAACCCCAACTTTTTTCAATAAAAAAATGATATTATCTACTATTTACTTTCATTTTAGTTGAAATAACATCGTTTGCCATTTGCGACTTGTGCAAGTTTAGGGAGCGAATCCACAAAAACAAGAGTCTCATTTGAATTAATATCATTGACAAATTGTTTACACGGATCAACACCATAAGCATCAAATTGCATAGTTCGC
>JAOZMT010000196.1 GCA_029934175.1 Victivallales bacterium
ATTCGGGGTTGTAATGTGTGGTAATTTTCCACGGGTTAAAACCCGTGGCTATTCATGTTTTAACCTATCGGGTAATAAGATAACCCCGAAGGGGTTAAATGTGAATAGCCGTAGGTTTCAACCTACGGTATAATAACACCACAACACACAACCCCGAATGGGGTTGAACAATAAAAAGTTTGACTATTTTTGAAACATGCCAAAAATATAAAAGAAATAAAAAATACAGATAAAAAACAGAAGTTAGTTTTAATATTAATACATAAAAGGGGGTAATTACAAAATGAAAAATAGTATAAAAAGTAAAGTTAAAAAAAATATAGAGAATATAGAAGAAAAATATTATAATTTTGAGGATATAAAAAAACTTGTATCAAACAGTAGAATAAAAACAACAAATTCTACTTTGAAAACTTATATTAATTATTTTGTTAAAGATAAAGTTTTATTTGATGCTGGCAAAGGTTGGTATTCATCTTTAGAAAGAAAATTTGAGCTTGATGAAAAACCTCTTGAAAATATTCTAAAAATAGTATCTAAAGAATATCCGTTATTAGATTTTTCTTGTTGGTCAACAGAACAATTAAACAGTTATACACATCATATACTTGCAAAATTTATTACTTTTATTTATGTTGATTCTGATTATATTGATAGTATTACAAGTTTTTTAAAAGAAAAGAAATTTGTTGTTCTTGATAACCCTACACAACAAGAATTAGGTAAATATTTTAAATTGGAAGAAGATACAATTATTATTCGTCCCTCAATAACAAAACAACCTGATAATGGGAAAATTGCACCAATTGAAAAAATATTAGTTGATATGTTAATTGAGAATAAAAAAGTTAAAATAATGGAAGATTTTGAATGTAAAAAAATAATTGAAGATATTATTAATAATAATCGAATAAATGTATCATTATTAAAAAGTTATGCAACAAGAAGAAAATTGTTTATTGATGATTTTATCAATCAAGTCCAAATAAAAATGAAAGTGGAGGTAGTTGATAAATGAAAAGTTTTATAAATGGCAAGTCTTTTACAGTAAACTGGATAAAAGAAAAGCACAAAGAATTAAAAGGCGACCCAATATTGATAGAGAAAAGCATACATGCTTTTGCATTATTGGGATATTTGGTTCAAGCAAAATTGGATTTTGTATTCAAAGGTGGAACGAGTTTATTATTACATTTGGAAAAAATAAGGGACGGACAACGGATTTATGGATACATTTTTTGAAATGCGTAAATTTATTGCGAACAATGCAAATCTTTTGCAACGAGTTGATAATTTAGAACAAAAACAAATAGAATCTGATATTAAACATATTGAAACTCATACTAAGCTAGATCAGGTCTTGGATATTATAGAAGAAAAGAAAGTAATTTTGAATGTTAAATTTTTAATTTTGAATTGTGAATTTAGGAGAGTATCGTGAAAGAAAATATCATTTTAGATAAATCGTTTGATTTTGCTGTAAGAACAGTTAAATTATATAAATATCTTTGTAGTAATAAAAAAGAGTATGTTTTGTCTAAACAACTTTTAAGAAGTGGAACTTCAATAGGGGCAAATGTTAATGAAGCACAAGCAGGACAGAGTAAAAAAGACTTTATTGCTAAATTATCTATTGCAAGTAAAGAAGCAAGAGAAACTCAATATTGGATTGAATTATTAATAAAAACAGATTATTTGGATTTAAATGATTCTTATACAGAAAGTTTATTAAATGAAATAATAAAACTTTTAACAAGCATAATTAAAACTTCTCAGGAGAAGAAATGAAATTAATTCAAAATTTAACATTCAAAATTCAAAATTACTGTGAGGAATTAAAATGAAAAAAATTAATGATTCAGATGAAAATACAGTTGTCGAAATATCTCCACCTTCAGCATTTGCGAAAGTAAAAGAAATATACCCAAAAGTAGGATGTGATTTAGGAAAATATTCTGACTTACAACCCATAGGAGAGGGGGGATTAGCAAAAGTATATAAAGCTTATGATAAAGAATTAAATCGTTTTGTTGCCCTAAAAGTTTTAAAGCGAGGTGCCTTTGCTCCTAATGCTATAAAAGGAAGATTTAAAAAAGAAATTCAAGCACAGGCAAATTTATCAGTGTCAGGAACTGTTAGTATTTTTGATGCAGGAGAGTGCAAAGGCTGGTTCTTTTATGCTATGGAATTAATAGAAGGTAATACTCTGAAGTATTATATCGGGAATGATATTATATCAACGCAAGAAAAAATTCAAATTATTCTAAAATTGGCAAAATTATTACAGATAATACATAATAAAAAATTAATACATAGAGATATAAAGCCTAGTAATGTAATGCTTGATAATCAAGGAGATATAAAACTTTTGGATTTCGGATTAGTTAAAATATTAAGTAATGATTTAGATGAGGGGCTTCAAACAAAAGTTGGAGAGGTCGCTGGTAGTCCAGCTTATATGTCTCCAGAAATGACTTATGGTTTAATGCAGTCTGGAGATGCATATTCCGCAGATATTTATTCTTTGGGGGTTTTATCTTATGAGTTATTAACGGGGAATTTTCCGTATGATATAGCAGAATTAAGTTCAACAAAAATATTTAAAATAATAAGAGATGCAGAACCAGATTCTTTAAGAAAGCATAAGGCTAATATTCCTAAAAAATTGGATTCAATAATTCTTAGAACATTAAATAAAAATTCAAATGATAGAATTCCTCTTAAAATTTTTATAAAAGAAATAGAAAGTTTTGATAGTAAGAAAAATAATAAATTATTGTTGTTTTTTTTATCAATTTTTATTCTAATTGTTGGATTCTTTATTTTACAAATTGTTCAATTAAATAATAAGACGGAAGAGTTGCCTAAGTTTGTTAAAACAGAAAAAGAACATTTTATATATTTAAATTCAGCTCCTAAAGGATTATGTAAAATATGGAAAGCAACTGTTCAAGCAGTGCAAAGTGGATTTTATCAAGGTAAAGGCGTTTTAATTTTTGAAATACCTAAAAATTCTATTTTATTAATACATGAAGATAAAGTTGAAGATCCTTATGTTGTTAACTCAAAAATTCAAAAAATTGGTGTTATATCAACAACAGATGGGATAAAAATGATATTAGAATTAAGAGAAAATGGTAAACATCCAATGTTTTTTAAGTGGCTACCTGTTCAGTATAAAGTCGATACTTTATTTTAAATTGCATAAATCGCAAATAATATGAAAGAGATTAAAGTATCAGTTGTTTCTTGTGAGGCTTATGAATATTCAAATGTTTATGAATCAATAAAAAAAGCTATTGTGCTTTGCGGGGGTTTTCCAAAAAACATTAAACCAAATACTAAGATTTTGATAAAACCTAATCTTTTGACAGCTAAAACTCCAGAAAAAGCTGCAACAACACATCCTATTGTGGTTAAAGCTATAATTAAGTTACTACGAGAGCATGGGATTGATGATATTACAATTGGAGATAGTCCTGCTGGTAAATATACTTGGGATGAATTATGGAAAAAAACAGGTTTTAAAAAATTGGCAATTGATGAAAATGTTAAACTTTTAGCCTTTGAAAATATAGAGAATATTAAATTTGAAGGTTTAACAATACCTTTGTTAAAAGAATTGTCTAGTTTTGATGCTGTAATTAATGTCCCAAAGTTAAAAACTCATTCGCTTACAAAATATACTGGAGCTGTAAAAAATTGCTACGGTTTAATTGTTGGCGGTGCAAAAGCTCATTTTCACGGTGTTTACCCATCTCCAAATAAAATGGCAAAATTTTTATCTTCATATTTTAATTTAATCCAACCATCATTTAATATAATGGATGGTATATTATGTATGGAAGAAGAAGGACCATCATCTGGAAAACCTAAACATACAGGTCTTATTTTTGCAAGTAACAATGCAGTTGCATTGGATTCTTGTGCATGTGAAGTTTTTAAATATAAATCTAGCGATATTAAAATGTTAGTGTATTTGAATGCAAATAAGCTAAACATAAATAGATGTGGAGATGCTTGGAATAAAGTATCTGCGACTTGTGCAAAAAGGTCAAAAAAAGCTGATATGTTAGCTATGATTCCAGACTCAATATTTAAGGTTGCGACGGCTATTTTAAGTTGTAGACCGAAAATAGATCAAAATAAGTGTATAAAATGTGGAAAGTGTAAGGATATATGTTCTCAAAAAACAATTATTCAAAATTCTCAAAAGGAATTTAAAGTTATAAATAAAAAATGTATTTTATGTATGTGTTGTATCGAAGCATGCCCATGTCATGCGATTAATTTAATATCAATCGGAATGAAGTTAAAGCAATTAAAAAATTGCATAACTCGCAAATAAAAAAGGAGAAATAAATGAAAAAATATGCCGTAATAGGAAATCCTATTAAACATTCACTGTCGCCAGAAATGCATAATGCTAATTTTAAGGCTTTAGGATTAGATAGTGTATATGAGAAAATTTGTGTTGAAGATACTAAAGAAAAACTAGAAGAATTTGCGAACTATGCAAGAAAAAACTTAAGTGGCTTTAATATTACTGTTCCATTTAAAAGTAAAATAATTCAAGTTTTAGATGCTATTTCAGATGTTGCGAAGCTTGCAGATAGCGTAAATACTGTCAGTGTTATTGATGGTGAACTTTATGGAACAACAACTGATGGATTTGGATTAGAACAAGGTATTAAAGAGGAATTTGATATAGAAATAAGAGCAAATAATTTTATTTTTATAGGTTGTGGAGGAGCAGTTCAAGCAGTTGCGTGTCACTTTGCTAGCTGTGGTGCAAAAAATTTGTATTTTGCAAATAGAACTTTATCAAAAGCTAAAGATTTATCAGAAAAAATAAATTCATATTCTAATTGGACAACAGAGTGCAAGGCGTGTTCATTAGATGATATTGATAATATAGAAAGTTTTATATCTAATTCTTCTGTATTAATTCAAGGAACAAGTCTTGGACTAAACGATACAGACCCATCGCCAATTTCTGAAAATTTATTAAAAAATATTAATGTATTTGATACAATTTATAAAGAAACTGCATTATTGAAAGCGGCAAAACTTAAAGGTTTAAAAAGTGCAAATGGTCGTTCTATGTTATTATATCAAGGAGCGAAAGCATTTGAAATATGGACAGGCATAAAACCTATGACAGAGATAATGAAAAAAATTATTAATTTTGAATGTTGAATTTTGAATTAATACTTATCTGCA
>JAOZMT010000197.1 GCA_029934175.1 Victivallales bacterium
TTTTTCTTCTCCTTTTATGCGTTAAACACAATCTTTATATTTATTATGCTAACTGCTAACTGCTAACTGCTAACTGCAATCACATTCCCCATACTTTAATTTCATAACCGTTTTCATTTTTTAGTTCAGTAAAAATTTTATCTTTCCAATCTATATTTTCACGACGGTCAAAAATTAGCAAATGAGATTCTGTAGCATTACATTGGTCTGCATACTTCGCAGTTTGCTTTAAAGCTTCTTTTTTGATTGTTGGTAAATAATTATGCTCAGTGTGCATTTTCAATTCAAAAATAACTCTCTGTTCGCCAATAGGAGAATCCCATTCTAAATAAACATCTACTCGCCCAGCACCCAGTGAATATTCTCTATCAATCTCTCCATGTCCATTTCCTACTCGCTGTAAAAAACCTTGAAAAATAAGATGCGGTGCAACTTCTGTATAACCTGATACATCATCTTTCCAAACATCGCTATTTTGTCGCCAAAATTCAACAAATAGGTTCATTAAGCTTTCTATATTAATAGATTGATCTTTATTCACCCAAGTAGGTTTTGGATATTCTATATAAAATCTTCGTTGTAATGAAACTGTTAATTCTCGTGGAATAACTTCTTGATAAATTTTATTTGCTACAACATAGGTTCCTCTCACTTGCTTAATCAATCCCATATCTCGACAGTAAATTATATCTTGCTCATCTAAATCTACATTTTTACCTTCAATCATAGGTTGAATTACATTACGAACTCGTTCTTGTTGTAATTTGTCTGATAATTGATCAAGGTGTGTTTGACCTGATAAAATCAATCGTTTCTTAGCTTTTTTTATCATTGGTTTTGTAATAGTAATTGAACGGTCATTATTTTCTTTCATTTCAAAACAAACTTCATAAGCAAGAGCATTTACAAGCCAAGGTTGCCCATCTGTATAATCATAAACTGAATCAAATACTTCATCTTTAAAGACTTGTCCTGTCTCTTTTGTATGTTCTAAATAAAGCTGCTCTATCTCTTCTCTTGTAAAATTTCCTATAGTTAATGATTCAGATTTTATATTAAAACAACTTCCACCTGTAATATGCTTTGGTCCAATATTTAACAAATGATAATCTTTAATATCTAAAACTCCAGTCAGCATAATACTAGATGGGAAATATTCACCTCTATCATCATATCCTGACCTCAATTGACTTAAAACAGAAATAATTAAATCTCCATGAAGCGAATCAATCTCATCTATTAATAAAACAAAAGGTTTATCAAAAAATTCTGTTAATTTTTCTAAAAAATCAACTATCGCACTATTGAAAGTCCCCCTTTTAATTATTTTATCTAAAATAGCATTAATCTCATCTTCTTTTTTAGTTAATCTGATAACTCGTTTTTCAATAGCACTTAAAATTCCATAAATGCCATCTTCAATATTATTTTTTGCACCCCTCGCAGCTTCTATATTAACATAGACGCATATATAATCGTCTTCAGCATTGATTTTATCACGCAACGCTAACAGACAACTTGTTTTTCCACTTTGTCGTGGAGCATGCAATAAAAAATATTTTTCATCATCAATCAAATCATTAATTACATTCAAGTCCCATCTTGTTAATGGATCTAATTTATAATGATTTACTTTATTTACTGGACCAGCTGTATTAAATTTTTTAACTTTCACATCATCTCCTTATATGTAATTTTATCATCTTTACCTTTGTTGTTTATTTCGTTGTGGTCTATTATCTTGAAACTCGCCTCGTCTTTTCTGACGGAATTCTAAAGTTTTTTGAATTATACTTTTTAATATTTTTATATTCTTCAACCCTTGCTGATTAACCTCTCCTGCTATGTCCTTGTATTTATCTTCATGAATCTTTATTTTTGTATGGATATCCTGCAAAATATCATAATGCAACCTTTCATTTTTAATTTTATGTATAATCGTTTTCACAAGTTGCTTAGCATCCATATCAATTGTACAACCGAATTTTTCTAATGTTTTTACTATAGCTTCATTTGCATCTTTTATATCTTGTTCTTTACTTTTTGCGACTTGTGCAAGTTTAGTATTTTGTTCTTCCTTTTGTAATGAATTTTGATATTTTTCATATAGTTTAGGTAAATATTTGACAAACTCACTATTTTTATTAAAAAATCCCTCTAATTTCAAATACTCTTCTTTTTCTATAATATCATTAATAAAAATTAAAACCTTATTAAATACAAAAGCCTTTGGATAAAGTTTTTCAAATAATTCTGTCTTAAATTTAGCAGATATTTTTTTATAAGTTATTTTTTTAGTATATTCACTACCTTTTTTCACTCTTATTTTCATCATAAGATATGTATCTGAAACTTTATCAATAACTCCAGTATATTCTCCTATTGTAACCTCTTTTCTAATATTTTTTTTCAAATAATTAATAAAAAGACTCTCTTTATTTGCTAAAATTTCAAATATATTTTGTTCAGCATACAATTTTTCAAATTCTTTTGCAATAATAGGATTTTCTTTATTTTTTGCTAAATGTGCAATAACATCTTTAAAATTTTCTGCTAATAATAAATTTTCTAATTTATCGGCAAACATTTTCATTATCTCTTTATGTTTATTCTCTAAATCTGTTGCTTTTTGCTTTTCTTCTTTTAAATTTTCATAAAGTTCTAAATATTTTTTCTCTTCCTTGTTTCTTATATTTTGAGTTTCTTCAATATACGAATCATTATAATTAGAATAAACCTTAGCTGCTTCTAAATATTCTTTGTCAGTTGCAAAATTTTCAGCATGAATTTTCAATTCTTTCAAAATTCTTCTAATATTCTCTTCATCTTGTTTATTTTTTTCTAATAATTCTCGCTGTTTATTAAGTTTTCCAATCTCAATATTAGCTTTCATATTATATTCAGTATCTGGGAAATTGTTTTTAATATCTTCAAACATTGTTATTGTGGTTTTAAAATCCTCTGGATTTTCTTCCATAAAAGTCATTATTAAATCCCACTGTTTTTTACACTTTTTATTTCTTGACTTTTTTATATCAAACCCTGAGTCCGCAAAACCTGAAACAGATGAATTTTCACTATTAGTTAATTTATTTGCGACTTGTGCAATATTTTCATCTATTAAGTCGGCTTCTACTGCGACATTCTGAGGCTCTTGTATTATATTTTCTATTGGTTCGTTTAAAAGTCTAAAATTTACAAATAAAGCAACTGCTATAATTAGTATTAAAATAGAAACTATATTTACAAATAATTTTGAATTATTATTTTTCTTAGAACTTGGATATTTCCCCTCCAAAACAAGGTCTATTTGCGATATAACAGCCCCCCATGAATCCTGTCGATTCTCTGCCTCTTTTGACATCATAATATTAATTAATGAATCACATTGCTTTGAAACATTAGAATTTATCAAGTGAGGTGAAGGCAAAACTTCGGTGAGATGTTTAGTTATAATCCCCATAGGAGTTGGTGCGTCAAAAGGAACTTGACCTGTGACTAATTCAAAAAGAGTTGCTCCTAAGGCATAAATGTCTGAACGAAAATCTATATCCAATTGTCCCCGAGCCTGTTCAGGACTTATATAATTTGGAGTTCCAACTATAACTCCTGTCATTGTCAAAGATGAATCTTCTCCTGATAAACTTTTTGCAATCCCCATATCCATTAACTTTGCAACACCTGTTTTTTCTAACATTATATTTGCAGGTTTTATATCTCTATGAAGTATTTGAAATGAGTCCCATGCATATTCAAGAGCTTTTGCTATATCTCTAATAATTTTCAATGCTTCTTTTTCATCAATAAAGCCTTCGCGTTTCAAGCGTTCTCCTAGTTCCTCTCCATC
This sequence comes from Victivallales bacterium, assembly GCA_029934175.1. GTDB lineage: Bacteria > Verrucomicrobiota > Lentisphaeria > Victivallales > JAUVCU01 > JAOZMT01. The sequence continues at coordinate 3,848 of JAOZMT010000197.1, forward strand.
AACAAAACTAATCGCTAAATAGAACATTCCCTCTTCTGATTCGCCTGCATGAAAAGCACCAACTATATTTGGATGTTCAAGCCTTGCTGCTGTTATTACTTCCTTTTTAAATCTATTAATAAAATCAGCATCTTTGGTAAGTGCTGGAGATAATATTTTCAAGGCGACCTTTCTATCCATAACAGTTTGATTTGCTAACCAAACTTCGCCCATTCCACCTACACCTAATTTTTTGACAAGAGTAAAGTCTCCTATTATCATTCCTTCAACAATATCCGCTAATGGTATGTTCAAATGACAATTGCATTCATCGCAAGTCATAGTTTTACCTGCCAACATATCTGGCACTTCAATTTCCGAATCACATTCTGTGCATTTAAAATGTATTTTATCCATAAACATTGGTCCTTTTTAATTATATTACTATCTCATATCTATAATATATTAACTTATCTATAAAAATCAATGATAAATAAGAATATTATTCAACAAATTATGATGAATAAAAATGTTTTTGAATAGTTTGCATTGGTATTATTAACAATAAAATTAATACTGCACAAATATTTGCATTGAATAATACTAAACATGATGCTTGAAATATAATCAATAAACCTATTAACTTTCCTATTAATTTTTGAGTTTTCAATGGATTTCTTATATCAAATTTTTTGAAATAAATAATTACAAGCATTCCAAAAATCAACCCTAATAATGAAAGATGAAATTCACTTCTTAAGAACCCTCCCAGTATAAGAAAATATGACCAAAGAAGAGAACTTACAATAATCAAACCTATTCCATTGCGTTTTTTTAATACTTCTGTTTCATTGTGTGCAAGTTTCGCGACTCCTAAAATATAAGTTCCTATAAATAATATTGGTAAAAACAATAACAAGTAGGATTCATCAGAATATGCGAAATGTGCAGATGCTCCTAAAATAATATTTAATATCCGACAAATAGCTAAAGAGAAAGCACCTAAATTATTATATTTTTTTAAAATAGTATTGTATAATATTATTACAATCAACAATAAAATACTAACAAACAATGTTATTTCACTTAAAAAACAAGCTATAGATATTGCACATATCGCAAGAATAATAGTTGCGAAGTATGCAGATTTCAATGAAATTTTTTCACTTGGCAAAGGACGATTGGGTCGCTCAATTTTATCAATATGAATATCACAAATATCATTTAATATTATTCCAAATGAGTATAAACACAATGAAATTATAATTAATAAAAAAGTTTTATAGCTTAAAGAAACATCAAGGATTACAAAATAACCTATTAAAATATCACCAGGAACAGTAAATAAGTTTGGAACTCGTATTAACTGTAACCAAGAAATTAGTTTAGATTTT
>JAOZMT010000198.1:0-1129 GCA_029934175.1 Victivallales bacterium
TTAATCAGTATAAATAATAATAAAAATTTATAATAAATAAAAGCCGTCACAACTATTTTTAAAGCGGATACCTGAATTTTATATATCAGATAATTTTTTATTTCCAGATTCACTTGTTTTAATATTACCTTTTATAAAGAAATGTGGGTCGTTAATGGTCATACCATTTAACTCATAGAAATATGTTTTTTCGCCATTTTTATAAAATTTATATCTGTAATTAGAATATTGAATAATTAATGAATTTATATCATCAGCAAACTGACCTTCTACAGAACAAAATTTATTTAACTTTTTGTCAAAATAACCTTGCCCTGCAAATTTAATATTCCCTGTGACCTTTAAATAATTATTTGTAGTAGGTTTAAAAGCTTTTATCAATAGGAAAACCCCATCTATATCTTCTAAATTTTTCCACAATGGAACTATTTTATTATTTTTAATTTGCATCCAATCAGGATTTGTCTTAGATGCAAATTTTAAAACATCTTTTATTTTATCATCAATGGATACTTCAGCTAAGTTTAAGTTCTTTTTAATTATTCCTACTGATTTTACAACATTAACAGATACAGTTTTTTCAATAAATCTAATAGGAGGATTTTTATCAGTATAAGGTCTTAAAAGACTTGTTAAATATCCAACATACTTACTTGCTCCTCCCTTGACATAACCATATTTTTGAATTACAGTTCCATTAGGTTCTGTCAGCATAACTGTAGGAAATCCCTTCACTGCATATTTTGCTTTTAATGCATTATTTTGTTTTTGTAATTTACTTGAAAGTTTTTTTCTACGCGGGGAATCGGCTAACAGTAAAACAGCATTCTTTTTCGCCCAATCTTTAAAAGCAGATTTTTGAAAAACTTCTTTATCTAATTTAATACACCAACCACACCAATCGGAACCAGAAAAATTTATAATAATAGGTAATTGATATTTTTTTGCAATACCTTGTGCTTCTTTATAATCAGTCAACCATATCCCAGCTTTCGGAATTCTTACAGGAACTTTTATAACCTTATCTGCGACTTGTGCAGTTTTTTCATCTGCTATTTGTGCAACTACCCCATTTGCGACTTGTGCAGTTTTTTCATCTGCTATTTGTGCAACTACCCCATTTGCGACT
>JAOZMT010000198.1:1229-3092 GCA_029934175.1 Victivallales bacterium
TGCGACTTGTGCAGTTTTTTCATCTGCTATTTGTGCAACTACCCCATTTGCGACTTGTGCAAAACTGTCATTTGCTTCTCCTAACTTTATTGGTTTATTTCCTATTGCATTAAGGTAAATATCTCCAATAAAACAAAAACCATTTTTTGGAACTATTGTTAGTTCGGCTTTATGATATCCCTTTGCTTCTATCTCTAAAAGTTGATCCGAAGTATCTGCCATATCCATACAAATAAAGTCTTTATTTTTTATCACATCATCTCCAATACAATTTATACTCGGACCTTCAAACTTAATTAATCTTTCTGTCTTAACATTAATAGGAGTAGATGTATTTCCACCATTTAGTATAATCCTTGCAATAGCATTATTTCTCTTTTTATGTTTATGTAATCCTTGCCTTTTCGATATCCAAACTGAAGAGTTTATTTTTGATCTATCAATAACAATATTTTCATTTTCTCCAGATACAATAATTTCATGTTTTTTATTTTCAATATAATTTTGGATTTTTAAACTTCCAGCTCTTCTTGTAAAATAGTAACTTATAAATTCTTTAGCAAGATGCCTTCTATCCGGAGTTTTTGTTATTAATAAATTATTATTATCTAATATTTCTATTTCAAAATCAAATCGTTGTCCTTTACTGAGATTCATATTTATAAGTTTGTTATCTTGCCTTTTATAAAGACCTGCTAAATAGCTCTCAGCATACTTTCCATCATCTACTTTAAATTGAATATCGTATTTATCATCATCTGTATAACGAATATAACAACCCATTTTTTGTTGATAATCATTAGGTGATATAAAATCCCATTTTCCAGTCAAAAATTCATCTGATATAATTTCAGGATTTTCCATTTCTTTATCATTTTCATAATCCCATAAATTGACATCAAAGTAATAAACTATTAATCTTAGTGTCGAATTTAATTTTTCTAAACTCATTTTATATCCATTGTCATTAAAAGTTTCTTTCAATTTCATTTTCGGATTAGCTTTAAACTCTTCTATTTTATCTAAAACATCTTGAGAAAGTTTTTTATTATGCATTAAATTTGATAATTTATTTGATAATTCAGTATATTTATCAAGACCTTGTGTATTATTATTACCCATATAAAAATCCAAAAAAGAAAATGTTCTAGCAACATGATAAGAAATATAATTATCTCCAAAATTTAATTTACTAAATGGATTCTTTCCATAAAATTTATTTATATTATTAACATTTACTCCATAACCTGCTTTTATTCCATCTTCTGCAAATAAATTTACAGCTGTTATTCTATCATCTTCTAAAATTTCATCTTTGACAGTTGATACAACTTTTTTGGTTAAAGATTCTATTAAGTTATTTGACTGTTCTTTTTCTGCGACTTGTGCAACCTTCTTTTCTTCTTCAAAATCTGTTGTCCACTCATTATTAGGATCAGTAGAATGTATTGTTAGATTTGATCCTTGTAAATTATTTGAACTAAAAGTATTCATTACATCTTCCATTTTTAAATTTTCAAGTAAACTAGCACCGCCAGAAACTAACATTATTACAAATACAATTGCACCAATTATCCCCATTAAGATTCCTCCAAAGACAAGAGTTATAATATTTTGAACAATTGCTAATAAAAATGCATTAAGTGCAGTTTTTTGAAAATAATTTTGATAAACAAGAATTTGCACTATAATTAAAACTAATGGAAATCCGAAAGAATAAAACATCAAAAATGGTAATAAAAGCATCACAAGTCCGCCTGCACCTGCAAGCATTGCAAGCATCATTACAGATGCTAACAAAGCAGGAATACCAAATATCCATTTTGCTACACTCCAACTTGCTCCTATAGATAAACCTGCAGT
>JAOZMT010000198.1:3192-5213 GCA_029934175.1 Victivallales bacterium
CCACCACCAATAGGCACTGATAAAATAGCAATAAAAATCAAAAACAACATTGATTTTATTAATGACGGAGGTTCCATTTCTCTCTTTCTTAAACGATTATGCATAGAATTAAAACTATCTTTTCCCCATTCATCATCGTCGTCATCATCATCATCATCTATTTTATTGTTTGAAACTTGGAAACTTCCAGTTTTTAAAGTTAATTTTTGTTTTGCTAAAAAAACATTATTACAATTAGAACATTCTACTTCCGTTCCTACAATTTGTTCTTCTATCTCAAATTCAGAATTACATTTCTCACATTTCGTTATCATTTTTTCTCCTTATTTTTGTTTTTATTGATAATATTCTCTTTTTACTTTAATAAAATGGTATTAAAAGGGATATTTACAGTATATTTTACTTTTTTTTATAGCAAAATATACATAAACCTGATATAGTAAAATCTATTATAGCAGAACCTAAACAAGTAATAATGGCTTGTGGTGCTGCATATTTTTCAGTATAAATAAATAGACAAATATTTGCTAAACCAAATAACCCCCATGCCATCCAACTAACTCCATCTGTAGATTTATTTCTAATTATTGCGATTAATTGAATCAATGCTGCAACTGGAAACACAAAGGTTGCAAACCAACCTGATAGTTGAATAATGATAGCTGGCATTATTCAATAAATCCTAATAACTTTTTCGGTGGACGAACTGGCTTGCCCTCTTTATTCATACATGCGTGCCAAGTAAAACCAGTTACAAGTCGTGTTCCTGCACGAAATACTTCGCATACTATTTTTATTTTAGGTCCTTTGATTTCTACAATTTCAGCAGTCAAAGTCAATAAATCATCATATTTTGCGGGTCTTTTATATCTGCATGAAGCTTCAAAAACTGGGAGAAAATACCCATCTTTTTCCATATCAATATACAAATAACCTCCTTCGCGTAATAATTCATTTCGGACTCGTTCAAAATATGTAAAATAATTTGCATAGTAAACAACTCCCATTTGGTCTGTATCTGCATAAGGGACTCGATATTCTATTTCGACTTTCATTTATTTACTCTTGAGATTATAAATTCTAAAACTTCTTCTATTGTCATATTGCTACTATCTACTAAAATAGCATCATCTGCTTGTTTTAGAGGCGAAATAGGACGAGTCATATCTCGTTCATCTCGTTCTTTAATTTCTTTTGCAACTGATTCAACCGTTGCTCCATCTATAGTCTCTCCATCTTGTCCTAATCTTCTTTTAGCACGAACCTCTGGAGATGCTGTGAGATAAAATTTATACTTTGCTTTAGGAAAAACTTCAGTTCCAATGTCTCTTCCTTCCATTAAAATTAAACCATATTCAGTTAATGCACGCTGTTTTTCAACAAGCCAATGTCTTACTGCTGGTAACATTGCGACAATACTTACAGCATTTGCAACTTCTGGAGTTCGAATTACATTTCCAACTGGGAGATTATTTAAAAAAATATCAAAAACACCATCTTCATTTTCTTTGTATTTTAAATCTATTTCTTTCAAAATAGGTGCAACAATTTCATTTGTCAATGATTTTACGACAATATTTTTTGATAAAATAAAATAAGTTACAGTTCTATACATATTACCTGTGCTAATATAAGGAATTTTTAATAACTCTGATACTTTATTTGCTATCGTGCTTTTTCCTGATGCAGCAGGACCATCTATTGCGATTACATTTTCCATAACTTGACCTCTTAATTAATTGTTTTTAATAATATTTTATAAAATACTGCACAAATCGCAGATTGCAAGATAAATTAAACTAAAAATCTATAATTATTTTATTACTTATCAGTTATTTCCTTGAATTTTGCGATTTATGCAGTATTTTAATAGAAGAAATAAGCTATACGCAGATTTTTAATAAAAAAACGCAGAATAATTTAACGCAGAATAATTAAAGAGTTTTTTTATGAGTCGGAAGCTTTGCTTGCATTGGGTTGGATTTAGATAAATAATTAAAGAATTAACCACGGAAAGCACG
>JAOZMT010000199.1:0-2395 GCA_029934175.1 Victivallales bacterium
GCAATTATTATCATCTTTCAAAAAGTATATTTTTCAACCGTTCACAGTATAACAATTACATTATCTATCAACCTTGTTTTTCCAAAAAATGTAGCAACTGCGATTAATGCAGATTTTGATATTTTATCAATTTTTTCTAACGAATTGCAATCTCTAATTTCAACATAATCAATATTTCCATTATTTGATGCTATTTCTTTTTTTATGCAGTTCTCTATTTTTGATACTTCCGTTTCTCCATTTTTTATATCTTTAACGGCTTTTGTTAAAGATTTATTAATTGATAAAGCATCTGTTCTTTCCTGCTCTGATAAATATTTATTTCTAGAACTCATAGCTAACCCATCAGATTCACGAACGGTTGGAGCAATAATAATTTCAATTGGGAAATTTAAATCTACAACCATTTTTTTTATAATTAATGCTTGTTGTGCATCTTTTTGTCCAAAGATTGCGATATCTGGCAAACTTGCATTAAAAAGTTTTGTTACAATTGTTGTTACCCCTCTAAAATGCCCTGCCCTTGAAGCTCCGCATAAATGTTTTGATAACTCTTCTTCATTAACCCATGTCGTGAAAGAGTCACTATACATTTCTGAATTTTCAGGGATAAATACTACATCGGTTCCTCGTTCTTCACATAGTTTTAAATCCCTATCAATGTTTCGTGGATATGTGGCAAGATCCTCATTTGGTCCAAATTGGGTTGGGTTTACAAATATTGTTACGATAACAATATCTGAAACCTCCCCTCCCCTATCTATCAAAGACAAATGTCCTTCATGTAAAAAGCCCATAGTCGGCACAAGGGATATTTTTTTGCGATTAATTCTTGCATTAGTCGCAAATTTCTGTAACTCTGATATGCTATTTATGATTAACATTTGATATTTCCAAAATTAGTGAATGTTTTTCGCCTGGTTTAACTTCATAAACATCTTTCAAGGCATTGGTTGTTTCGACACAAACCATTGTTTCAAAACTATTATCTGATAAATCAACACTTTCTTTACTTTTATCTATCCACGGATTCCAAACTACTGTTGAATTACTATTACACTTTGATACAATAATATCTCGTTTTAATAAATCATCTTGAATAATACATGCATTTCTAGTATTTATATATACCCTATCAAGCTCTCCAGAAAATGATATTGCTCCTTCTTGTTTCTTCATTTTCCATTCATCAACAGCATCATAATACTCACAATTTTCAAGACCTGATATTTTAATATTTCTAATATTTTCAATATTGAAATATGTATGCAAAGCTCCACCAACAGTAAATAATTTATCATCTGTATTAGTCGTTACTAACTCTGCTTTCAATGTTGCACCAATCGCAAATCGCATTACCAAATTAAATTTATAAGGGAATAGTTTCATCGTTTCTTCTGTATCACATAACTCTAATTCTACTATTGTTTCTTCTGAATTGTCTGTATTTACAGTCTTCAATTCCCAATCAAGGTTTCTAGCAAAACCATGAAAAGGTTTAGATTCATCACTTGGATGCGTTCCAAACCATGGCCAACATATAGGAATGCCACCTTTTATTGATTTACCTGCCTTAAAAATAGCTTTATCACTTAACCATAAAACGGATTCTGCACCATTTATTTTATAGTCTGTGATATGTGCTCCATGCAAATAAATTGTCGCCTCAGCAACATTGTTTTTTATAGCTACTGCTGATAATCCATTACTTCCTTCAATTAAAAACTCTTTCATTTTTTCTCCTGTTTTTTGTAACCTTCTAAATTTAGAAAATTTTATTCTTTATTTATAAAAAAGACTATATCTTGGTCTTTATTTTTATTTAGTGTTATAGGCACTCCACCATCATCAATGAGATTGCGACCTATGCTATATAATTTATATGATTTATTGTTAATCTTCTTATACAAAAATGGTTTTTCAGAATATGGGTCTAATAACAAATTTTTGTAGTTGGATAATTCTTTTAAAGTATCTGGATATTTTCGATTCTTTAAATAATATTTCTCTATTTGCATTGCGGTTTGTGCAAGTGATATTTTTACATAATGGTCAAAATCTTTTACTGACATACTTTTTAAACCTGGCATAAGCATTTTAAATAAATAATAATTAAATTTATATGAATTTTTACGAATATTTTCTATTTCTAGATGTATTTTTTCACCCTTCCTTAAATTATCTAAACTTCTTTCTTTTGAATGAATGTCTATTAATTTTCTATGATATTTCAACATTAATTCAGCATCCCATGTCAATAAATAATACAATAGAGTCCTAAGATAAACATTATCATAAGCTGTTCCCAAAAGTATAACAGATGGATTCTTTGTTGTATCAAAGCAAACATTTATCTCTCCAATATAGGCAAATTTTAATCCATCTTTATTTAATA
>JAOZMT010000199.1:2495-5208 GCA_029934175.1 Victivallales bacterium
GATAATAAATGGTTTATATCTTTATACTTCACTAATTCTGGTAATTGTGCCTCCCAGCCTTTTGTAAAATCTGTATCATATCTACTTTCTTCCAGTTTACCTGCTTGTTTAACCAAATTAAGCACATCTTTATTATCTGCGATATATGCAGAATAGTTTTCTATTTGCTCTTTAGTTATAGCTTGGTTACTCTCCAAATATTTAGCTTTATAATCAGTAAAATCATCTATTATAGAATAATCTTGATAAAACTTCTTTTCCGCTTCTTCATATAACAAAGCGGCATTTTCATCATCTGGAACTTCTTTATAAAACTTATTTAACTCTTCTAATGTAACTGGATAACCTTTTCGTTTTAACTCTGCGATATGGTTATCAATTTTATTAAGAACACTTGACCGCCATAATATAAGCGTTAAAAAAATAATTGATAGAAATCCAATCAAAAATATTATAAAAATAATAATACTATGCGTTTCTTTATCATCACTCATAATTCTTAAAAAGACTCTTTGTTTGTAGGGAAATCTGATGATTTAACTTCATTTTTATAATTTTCAAAAGCATTTTTTATAGTATCATTTAAATTAGCATATTGTTTTGAATGTTTTGGTAAATAACCTGTAGTTAAGCCTAAAACATCATTTACAACTTGAATTTGACCATCACACGCCTCCCCTGCCCCAATTCCTATCGTTGGAATTGATACGGTTTCTGTGATTTTTTTGCTAACTTTACTCGGTATTCCTTCAAGCACGATTGCAAAAACACCAGCTTGTTCTAAAGCCACAGCATCTTGAATTAATGATAAAGCCGTTTCTTCTGTTTTACCTGCGATTTTATATCCACCAGCAGTCATAACTTTTTGTGGCAAAAGCCCGATATGTCCCATAACAGGAACTCCTGCTGATGTTAAACGACTAATCAACTTCGCTTTCTCCTTTCCTCCCTCTAATTTTATAGCATCTACTCCACCTTCTTGTAAGAATCTAGTTGCATTTTTCATAGCTTCTTCATCAGATATTTGATATGTCATAAAAGGCATATCTCCGACAACAAATGAATTTTTAGTGCCACGAACAACAGCTTTACAATGGTGTAACATTTCATCAAGAGTAACCATAACAGTTGTTTCATACCCTAAAACACTCATTCCTAATGAATCCCCAACTAAAATCAATTCTACACCTGCATTTTCTGCGAATTGTGCAATTACAAAATCATACGCTGTTAAAGCTACAATTTTTTCTCCATCTTCTTTCTTTTTTTGAAAATAATTTACATTGATTTTCTTCATAATAATCTCCTTTGTTATTTAAACCTTTCCTTATTTTCTAGGTATAAAAGCAAAAATGCCTTTAGTCATTACCCAAGCATCACCATAATCCATTTTTTTAAATTCATGTTTAGCCCCCCAAGAATCAGAGTAATAAACTTCTTTAGTTTTATCATTATAACCAATAATAAGTCTCATGTGACCGCCAAAAGATTGTGGTAATTTGCCTTCCTCAATAAGACCTAAACTGACACTCCAAATTATTGGAATCCCATCATCAATACTATCTCTAATATTTCTTAAAAATTTTCTATTATAATCACCTTTTTCCTTTTTAAGTTTGTATTCTTTAAAGGTAACTATAGACTTCTGAATATTTGATAATATTTGTTCAAAGGGATAAAATGCGACTTTTGATGCATACTCTATTTTTCTATCACCTTTTTTTATAAATTTATTATGCTTATCTAACATTTTAATAAAATCTCTTGACTCCATAAGATAATATTCTTTAAACCGAACTCCAAATTTAAAACCTAATCTCTTTAGATTTTTAGCAAATATAGATCTTTTCGTCCCCGTAGTTGAAGATTCGCATAACTGTGCAATTAAATGTTGGTCAACATTTGTCAAACCATAATATTGAATAACTCTCGCACTTGCTGCAGCGACGCAATATCCTTTTCTACCTTGATCTACCATAGGAATATTATCAATAAATATACCTCCGTCATCTGTTTTTGATATAAGTTTTTTCAAACTTTTTTGAGTCTTCATTTCACATTCTAATGATTTTTCATCAAAATTATCTTGATAAGCCGCTATTGATAATTTTATATATTCTCCAACAAATGTTCTTTTAGAATTTCCAGAAGAACTCCAAGTCAGAATAGTTAAATATGGTTTATTATTCCAAATTTTTCGATTAATTTTATTCCCCAATAAAAACTGTTCTTTTAAATCCTCTGCTTTTACACTCTGCCAATTTGATATTTTATTTTCCAAATAATCAACTTTTTTAGAAAACTCATCTGAAGAAATATTTTCTTTTAAATCACCTTTATTAAACAATGAAATTTCTGTTTTAAAAAATTTATCATTTTTAAATTCAAGAATAACTTCTACTATTTTCTCATCAAGAAAAAATATTGATTCCTCCTGAGCAACATCAGTATATATCGCCTTTGATTTATCAGAATTTATCCATTTAAAAAACTTAAAATACATCGCACTCTTCGCAAGTTTTTCTGAAGAAGTTGTAAATATCTCTCCTTTTTTATCAAACAAATCATCTAATTTATTATCTGCACCTTGCACAGATAAACTTAACAATAATATTATAATTATTTTATATAACAATCTAAAAACTCCTTTTATTTTTCCCAAATTCAACATTCAAAATTAATAATTCAAAATTACTTAAACCCATGCCATAAA
>JAOZMT010000200.1 GCA_029934175.1 Victivallales bacterium
GTTTTTTTGAATTTATTTGTAATTTTTCAGTTTTTTTCAATTCCCATGCCATAGTTTAACTATTTTCGTCATTAAAATCTTCTCAAAATTTTCAAATATTTCTTATACAGCATATAAAATTAAGTGTATTTTTTGCTTGGATGCTTGAGTTGCGATTAAATCTACAGCCCCTGAAAGCGGAACACTGACACTTTAAATTCCTAGCCTAAAGTGTAAAGTAGTTTTTAAGTGCAATCTGAAACTAGCCCTCTTTATCTAAACAAAGTCAATATACTAAAATACAACTTCTATTCTAAATATTAATTAGATTCCATTTTAACATGGTCTGAGAACAACTGCACCTAAAGGCGGTAGAGTGAGTTGAATTGTGTCCATTTGTCCGTGATACATTTCACTAACAGACTTAGATGACATAACATTTTCATTTTTCACATTAGAACCTCCATATATAATATTGTCAGAATTAAAAATTTCTTCCCAATTACCATTCTTAGGCACTCCTATTGTATATCCATTTCTAACCACAGGCGTTAAATTTATAATGGTTACAATTGGTTTGTTTTTGTTTTTATCCCATCTTATATATGAAACTATAGATTGTTCAAAGTCTCCACCATCTATCCATGCGAACCCTTCTGTTGAAAAATCATTTTCCCATAATGCTATATTATCTTTATATATTTGATTTAAATCTTTTATCATATTTTGAATGGATTTATGGTTATTATATTCCAATAAATTCCAATCTAATCCGCCATCACTATTCCATTCTGTCCATTGAGCAATCTCACCACCCATAAATAAAAGTTTTTTACCAGGATGTGTCATCATATATGAATACAATGCTCTAAGATTTGCAAATTTTTGCCAAGGATCTCCTGGCATTTTATCTAATAATGATTTTTTACCATGAACTACTTCATCATGACTAAACGGTAATACATAATTTTCAGAATGTGCATACAATAAAGAGAAAGTCAACACTCCATGATGATATGACCTAAAAATAGGTTCATTTTGATAATATTCTAGCGAGTCATGCATCCACCCCATATTCCATTTATAATCAAATCCTAAACCGCCAAGATAAACAGGTCTTGATACCATTGGCCATGCAGTTGATTCTTCTGCAATCATTAGAATTCCAGGGTATAATTTATGCGTAATTTCATTGAGCTCTTTTAAGAAAGATATTGCATCTAAATTCTCATTGCCTCCATATTCATTAGGAATCCAATCTCCATCTTCTTTAGAATAATCAAGATATAGCATCGAAGCAACAGCATCAACTCGAAGTCCATCAATATGAAAATAATCAAGCCAATAAAGAGCATTACTTATAAGAAAATTTCTAACTTCACATCGACCATAATTAAAGATATATGTTCCCCAATCACGATGCTCCCCTTGCTTAGGGTCTGCATGTTCATATAACGCTGAACCATCAAAGCGACCTAATGAAAATGCATCTTTTGGAAAATGCGCAGGAACCCAATCTAAAATAACACCTATTCCTTTATTATGAAAGTGATTTACAAAATATGCAAAGTCATCAGGAGTTCCATATCTCGATGTAGGCGCAAAGAAACCAGTTATTTGATACCCCCAAGATTGATCTAAAGGATGTTCTGCTATAGGTAAAAGCTCAATGTGTGTGTATCCCATATCAATAACATAATCAGCTAAGGCATGCGCAAGTTCTCTATAATTGTGAAAATCTTCTTCCTCTACTATTTCTCTTAACCCTGGACCACGCCACGAAGCTAAGTGGACTTCATAAACATTCACAGGTTTATTTAAATCAGTATTTTTTTCACGAGCATGCATCCATTCATCATCAGACCAAGAATAAACCTTTTTTTCAGTAATTATACCTGCATTATTAGGTCTTTTTTCAACTTGAAAAGCATAAGGATCTAATTTCAAAAAAGAATTTCCACTTTTATCTTTAATTTCAAATTTATATTTATCCCCAGCTTTTAAGCAAGGAATAAAGAGATCCCATATTCCAGAACTACCTATTTGACGCATCAGATGCCTTCTACCATCCCAACAGTTAAAATCACCAACAACAGCAATACCTTCTGCATTTGGCCCCCAAACAGAAAACAGAACTCCTTGTGTCCCATTATTCTCAATAGGTTTTGCTCCCATAATATTATAAATTTCTTGATGCTCTCCTTTGTTAAATAAATATAAATCCAAATCTCCTAAACCTGGTAAAAAAGAATAAGGATCTTTAGTTATTAATGAACTATCCCCAAAGGTTTTCTCTAAAGTATAATCAAAAAGTTTTTTTCTGCGTGGAAACTTATAGGCAAAAAGTCCATCTTCTAAAATTTTTATCATTTCTACTTTTGTATTATCTGCGATAATTTCTACTTTTACAGCAAATGGGTCATAACATCGAACAATTATAGAGTTAAGACCTTCATCATAATGCATACCTAGAATTGCGTGAGGATTTTTAATTGTTTGTGATAATAATGCAGTTAAAGTAGAACTTTCAGGTAATAATTCAGATTTTAATATTTCTTTTTTCATCTTTTAAGATCCTTTTGTTATTATTTCAATTGTTTCAGGGGCTATATTATATAACATTTCCTTAGATAAATTCAACGCGTCACTTGCACAAGAACATAATAATGCTTCTTTTGCAAGGATTTCAGTTTCATACATTTCAATTTTTCTTATAATTCTTTTTACTGGACCAATAGAAGCAGGACTCATACTAAGCTCATTAACTCCTAGTCCAATTAAAAGAGGAACGAAAAAAGGATTCCCTGCCATTTCTCCACATACAGAAACCCATATTTTTTTTCGTCTAGCCGCTTGAACAACTTGATCAATTAATTTCAATATAGATGGGTGTGAAGGTTGATATAGGTATGCGACATTCTCATTACTTCTATCCACTGCTAAAGTATATTGAACCAAATCGTTTGTTCCTATACTAAAAAAATCAACGACCTCAGCCAAATGGTCAGCTATCATTGCTGCAGATGGAGTTTCTATCATAATGCCTATTTCTATTTTCTTATTATACAAAAAACCGTGTTCATCGCATTCTTGTTTTACTTCGTTGACAATACTTTTAGTTTTATATACCTCATCTAAACAGGTGATCATTGGAAACATTATCTTAATATTTCCAAATGCACTGGCACGAAGTATTGCCATTATTTGATCTTTAAATACTTGAATATTCCCATCTTGCAAACATAATCTAATAGCCCTTGAACCTAAAAATGGATTCTGCTCGTTTAATGAATTGAAAATATTTTTTTCAGATAATTTATCTCCACCAATATCAATTGTTCTAATCACAACAGGTTTCTTTTTTGCGACTTGTGCTAACTTCTTAAAAACAACAAATTGTTCTTCAGATGATGGTGGTTGATCTTTATTAATAAATAAATATTCTGTTCTAAAAAGTCCAATCCCATACGCCCCATAAGTATTTATATCTTCGACATCATCAACACTTTCAACATTTGCTGCTAGTTTAATAATATGCCCGTCTGTTGTTTCAGATGTCATATCCTTCTCTGTTAATAAACTAGAGAAGAATACTTCATTTTTTAGTTCTTTTTCAAGGTAAATATTCTGAGTTTCTTCAGTAGGATTTAAAATAACTGTTCCAGTAAAACCATCAACAATAATAATATCTCCACTCTGAACCTCGCTAAAGATATTGTGCAGTCCTAGAACAGCAGGTAATTTCATTGCTCGTGCTAAAATTGCAGTATGTGAAGTTTGACTACCTGTGCCTATTACAAATCCTTGAGTATTATCCTTATCCAGTAAAACCGTTTCAGAAGGAGTTAAATCCTTTGCTAAAATAATTCTTTGACCAGGTAAAGCATCTTCACACAAGCAAGATTCTCCCTTTAAATTGGCTAAAACTCTATGTGCAACATCTTCAATATCCTTTGATCTTTCTTGCATATATTTCTCAGGAAGAGAAGATATAATTTTGATATATCTATTAACAACTTGAGAAAATGCATATTCAGAACTTGTTAGATGTTCTGTTATAAAGTTTTCTGTTTCAGATATTAAAGCTCTGTCATCAACTATTAGTAAATGAGAATCAAAAATAGCAAGATCTCTACTATTTATTTGTGATTTGATTTTTTCTTTAATATCAGAAATTTGTTCTTTTGTTTTTTTGAGTGCTGCTTGAAACGAGTAAATTTCTTTATCTATATTCTCTTCCAAAATAATGGTTTTAGCATCATTAAAATCAAGAGATTTACTGCCTAAGACCAAAACTGCACCAATTGTTATTCCTGAAGAGGCAGGTATTCCATGATACAGAGTTTCATATTGCACTTTAGACATTCTACTCAAGCTCCCCAAATTTATTCACTATTAATTCGGTAAGTTCTTCAATGGCTTCATCTGCATCATCTCCAGTCGCTTTTATTGTAACCTCTTCCCCACAAGGGATAGCAAGCATTAAAATATTCATTAAGCTTTTTATATCTAATTCAAGATCCCCTTTAGCTATAATTATATCTGCATCAAAGCTGGTAGCACAAGCAACAAGCTTTGCTGCTGGTCTTGCATGTACTCCTAACTTATTAGTTATTTTTAAAGTTTTTGACAAACTTGCCATATTTCATATTTCCTTTATATTATTATCTTTAATTTATATTGTAGCATATATAATGATAAATTCAAGTTAATTAAACAATTTATTATATGATTTTATAATGGATGTTATAGGAATTCCTTAATTAAAAGGTTTTTATTTCTAGAAAAACTCTTTTTGAGAAAATTATAATTTTTATAACAAGCATTATATTGTTGTATGACTTATAGAAATTAAAATTCATATTATAAAAATGGTATAACAATAGGCTTTATGAGTCATTTGTTTGTAGATTCTTGTTGAAAAAATAACTGTAGTGCATAGTGAAGTAAAATAACAAGAAAGATTTTAGATTGAAGTATTAAATTGGGTAAAAAAAAAGGGCGAAACAAAGTTTCGCCCTATATATTGGAAGTAGATAAAAAATTATCCTATAAGTTGAAGAACACTTCCTGGTAGTTGATTCGCTTGAGCCAACATTGCATTAGATGCATTTGATAAGATTTGATTCTTAGCAAATATTGTTGATTCTCTAGCCATGTCAACATCTCTTATTTTACTTTCTGCTGAACGCAAATTGTCTTCATAAGATGTTA
>JAOZMT010000201.1 GCA_029934175.1 Victivallales bacterium
TTTTTATAATATCTAAGTTTCTTTTTTACAAGTGCTTACTTATTGTTTACTCGTTTGAAGTTCATTTTAACTCGTGTCTGAATGGAAAAGGTTATTGGAAAAATCATGGTTTTTGACTTATTGCACAATTCGCAATAAAATTCTTTATTTTTTTGCTATTTTATTTGTATTTTTTTTAAAAGATGTTAATATGTATATATGACTATTAACAAAAAAGGAGAAAAATATGGGTATTTTTGGGAAATTAAAAGAAGAGTTTATTAATAAAGGTGAATTAATTGATATTATTGAATGGATTGAAAATTCAGCAGGAATATTAGTTTATAGATTTGAACGACTTGATAATGAGATTAAAAATGGAGCAAAACTTATTGTTCGTCCAGGGCAAAAAGCTGTTTTTGTGAATGAAGGTCAAATAGCAGATGTTTTTGAACCTGGAACTCATACTTTATCAACTGCAAACATTCCAATTCTCTCAACTCTTAAAGGTTGGAAATACGGATTTGATTCTCCTTTTAAAGCTGAAGTTTATTTTATAAAAACAACTGAACAATTAGATAGAAAATGGGGGACTCCGAATCCTGTTATGTTGCGTGATTTAGATTTCGGAATTGTGCGTTTAAGAGCTAGAGGTAATTTTTCTTATGCAATATCTGCTGATAAAGATATGATAACAAAATTTGTTGGAACAGAATCTGTTTTTACAACTGATAATATTGAGAAACAACTTAGAACAAAAATCATTTCAAAATTCTCGGACTGTCTTGGAGAGTTAAAAATTCCTGCTTTAGAATTGGCAGCACAATATAATGAAATTAGTGAATTTGTCCAAAAACAGTTAGTTGAAAGTTTTGCGGCTTTAGGCTTAAACTTAATATCATATACTTTAGAAAATATATCACTTCCTGAAGAAGTTGAAAAAGCAATTGACCAAAGAGCTTCTCTTGGCGCTTTAGGTGGAGTTAATACTTATTCACAAATAAAAGCAGCAGATGCACTTGGCGATGCAGCAAACAATCAAGGTGGAGCAGGAAATATGATGGGAATGATGTTAGGAACACAATTTGCAGGAGCAATAGGCGGAGCAATGAATCCACAACAACAGCAGCAAGCACAACCGCAAGCTGCAGCACCAGCAAATACTCCAACTGCGACTTGTGCAAAATGTAATGCACAAAACGCAACTAATGCAAAATTTTGTTCAGGATGTGGAGAAAGTATGTTACCACCATCAGCTAAATGTATAAAATGTAGTTCAGATATAGCAGATGGTGCAAAATTTTGTCCAGAATGTGGTTCGCCACAAGTTTTAAAATGTTCAAAATGTTCTGCACAGTTAGCAAGTGGTGCAAAATTTTGTCCAGAATGTGGCAATAAAGCTTAGTTTTATTTTTTTATGTCAAAGAAACGAATATTTTCATCTTATGGAACTGTAATTCCGTGCAATCATTATTTTGCTCCAAGGCTAAAGCTTATTGAAAAAGGTAAAGATATTTTAATTGGCGATAAAAATGGGGGGCATTATATAACCGTTTGGGCGCCTAGACAGTCAGGTAAATCGACTACTTTAATGAATATTTTTGGAGAGATAAGAAGAAATAATAAAGATTTTAATATTGTTAGTCTTACAGTAGAATCACAATTTAGAGCTAAAGATTCTATTGCGGTAATGAATTATTTAGTAAAACAAATCTATAATTATTTAGATTTAAAACTAGATAAACCAGTAATTGAAACTCCTGATGATTTTATTGATTTTTTTACTGATAAATATTTTCCAAAAAAAATTATTATGATAATAGATGAGTTTGATATTTTAGAACAAGATATTATAGCAGATTTAGCTCATACATTTCGAGAAATTTATTTGAAAATAATAAACACGGAAGAAAAAAGTAAAGCTATATTGCATAGTCTTGCATTGATTGGTATTCGTGGAGTTCTAGGAATTGAAAATCAAAAAGGTTCGCCTTTTAATATTCAAAATAGTTTACGAATTCCAGCTTTAACTTATGATGAAGTTAATAAAATGTTTCATGATTATATTGATGAACATAAACAAGTTATTGACCAAGATGTTATTGATGATATTTTTCACGAGACACAAGGTCAACCAGGATTGGTGTCGTGGTTAGGAGAACTTTTAACAGACCATTTTAATAATGATAAAGAAAGTAATATAACAATGTTTAATTGGCGACAAGTGTATGCTAGAGTTAATGGTATCCCAAGCACTTTTTTATTGAACTTAATTTGCAAAGTTAGGGAAAATCCAGATGCTGAAGAATTAATATTGCAATTGTTTCAAACGAAAGAGAAAGTGGAATTCCTTTTTTCAGATGACTTGCACAATTATCTTTTTCTTAATGGAATTATAAGACCTAGCGATGACTTTGATGATAAAGGTAAACCTATTCTTTATATAAAGTTCACATGTCAATTCATTCATAGAAAATTATTTGAACATTTTTCTAGACAATTAAAAAGTAGGAAATTTCATTTGTTATCAGATCCATTTATGGATATTGAGGCCGTTATTAATGATTCTTTTATAGACATAGAAGGTATATTAGATTTATATCAAGAATATATAAATGAACATAGAGAAGATTTGTTTAAAGATGCCTCGAGAAGAAAAACAGACTTAGAAATTTGTGAAGCTGTTTTTCATTTTGATTTATATAGATACCTTTATAGCTTTATTGAAGCTTCCAAATGGAGTATTCATCCAGAATTTCCAACTGGAAATGGAAAAATTGATTTAATTATTCAGCTCGATGATACAATTTATGGAATTGAA
Source organism: Victivallales bacterium (assembly GCA_029934175.1). Taxonomy (GTDB): domain Bacteria; phylum Verrucomicrobiota; class Lentisphaeria; order Victivallales; family JAUVCU01; genus JAOZMT01. Next base: position 2,801 of record JAOZMT010000201.1, read on the forward strand.
TTAAAAAGTTTTGTTGATATGACAGAATATAAAAAAGCAAGGATACAAGCTGCGAAGTATGCAAAAAGTTTAAAAATATCTTATATAACTTTAGTTTTCTTTACAGAACATAATTTGCCTGAAAAGAAAAAAATAGAATTAGAAGAAACTTATATTGATAGCAATACTAATATTGAAGTTAAACCTAGATTTATAAAAGTTTAAATATAAAAGGAAGTAATAAAATGTCAGAAACAATAAATTGTCCGTCTTGTGCGGCTGAACTTGATAAAAAAATCAATTCAACTAAGCATTTAATATGCGAATACTGTTTTTCTTCAATCTTTTTAGAAGATGGTGGTGTAACAAATTTAGGTAAAATGGCGGAGTTGATAGATGAACCATCAATTTTAAAGCTAGGGTTAGATTTTGAATATAGAGATTGGAATTTTGTGCCTATTGGAAGAGTCCGATATGATTATGGTCGTGGCTGGTGGGATGAATGGTTTGTGATGGATACAACTGGAGAAACAAAATGGGTTTCCGTTGATGAAGGACATATTGCAATAGAGGAAAAAGATACAAATCCAGAGAATGCAAGTTTATATTTTGATAGTATTTCAGTGGGAGAATCTACAAATTTAATAATAGACGATGAATCTTTATCATTTACTGTTACAGAAAAGAAACATTGTAAATGTATTGCAGCAGAGGGCGAGTTACCATTTCAAATAATACCTGATGAAGAGTTTGATTATGTAGACCTATTATCAAAAAATGGTAAATCTGCAACGGTCGAAATGTTTAACGATGGAACAAAAGATATATTTTTAGGAACTTGGGTTGATCCTTTTGATATAAAGGCGTGTTATTAATATGAAAATGGCAAAAAAAGTAAAAGCAATTGTTTGCACACAATGTGGTAGTAGTTTAGATTTATTTGGTGGTCATAATGTAGATACTATCGTATGCCCAGCTTGTAATACTTGTCTTGACGGAAAAGATGAATACAAAGCTGTAGCTCAATTTATGACTCTAATGAAAAAAATGCCTAATCTTCCTTTGAAAATAGGAATGAAAGGGACTTTGAAAGAAGTAGAATGGACTGTTATTGGTTACATTAGATACCGTGAAGATGGTGAAAAATATTATGACTTTCAATTATTTTCGCCAACACATGGATACGCCTGGCTGACTCGAAATGAATATAATTATATATTTTCTCGTGATGTCAAAGATATGCCAGATATTATAGGGAATCCTCTTGATAAATTATATACTGGAGTGAAATTTACAGCTCGTGATATGCAATTTAATGTAATTGAAAAAGGCTATGAAGAAATTGATTTTGTAGCTGGGGAATTAACTTGGCAAGGTAAAGTTGGTGATGGCACTGGTTATGTAACTGGAGCGAAGCCTCCATATTTATATACAATATCAGAAGAACGAAATGAAATGTCTTTTTCGTTTGGCGAATACATAGATACTGAATTAGTTTATAAAGCATTTGGAATAAATGAAGCAGCTCCGAAAGCTCAAACTGTTCAAAAGGGTGGAAGTAAGTCTAGTAGTCTAATGCTTGGAATTCCAATAATTTTAGCATTTGTAGTAGCTATTATTCTAATTGTAGCCTCTTTTGTGCTTAGTGGCAAAAAGATTTTTTCAGAAAGCTATAAATGTAAAGAATTAGTTGAAGGGAAAATAACTAAAAAGTTTAAAGTAAACGGAGATAATAAATTATTATTACTAGATTTAAAGACAAATTTTAGTGATGCATGGGGATTTTTTACTTTAAAAATAGTCAAAGGCGAAACAGAATATTTTACATTTAATAAAGAAATAGCATATTATAGTGGAGGATATGGAGAAGATCGTTGGTCTGAAGGGAGTAGAAGTGAAGATGTGTATATTCGATTACCAGAAAAAGGGGAATATCAGATAGTCATTGAAGGAGAAGGTGGATATGGAATATCTAGTAAAGGGTTTAGAAATGAAAATTTAACAGTTTCAATATATAATAATGTTATTTTATCAAGATATTTTATTATAGCAGCTATTTTATTAGGATTTATATTATTTATATTATTTTTTAGTTATATAAAAGATAACATAGAATTTGATAATTAAAGGAGGAAAAAATGAGAATATTAGCAGGATTGTTATCGAGTGGAGTAATACTTGGCGGTGCAGCTTATGCGACTTATGCACAAGTTGGCGTTGCAACGCCAAAAATCCAAAAGCAGAGCATAAGAAATCGTAGTGTTGGGCATATATATTATGGTGGCGGACATCGTTACGGAAAATAAGGATATAAAAATGAGAAAAAAAGTGCCTTATGCAATTGCAAGTTGGGAACAGTTGCGAGAAGAAAATGGATATTTTGTTGATAAAACTAATTATATTGAAAAATTAG
>JAOZMT010000008.1 GCA_029934175.1 Victivallales bacterium
TTAATAGTTTTTTATAACTACCATGTTGTGGGATAAATCCGTTAGACATTATAGACTCCTTTTAGAGAATGAGGCTTTTGCCTGAAGCACACTTGTCCTACTTCTCCCACAAGTCCCACACTCTAGGTTTCTCCAAAAAGTTTTATAATCCATTGTTTTTATTAAGTTGCTCATTTCGCAAGTTCCTTTTTTTGCGATTTATGCAGTTTTAATATTTGCACAAATCGCAGATTTTTTTGTTTTATATTTTACAAAGTTTCTACTTTTCTTCAAAATTTCCATTTTTATCAAATGCTCTTGATTGATATAATTCTTTTTCTTTTTCTGGCATGTCTTTTAAATGTTTTAAAATTGAATATTTTTCAAGCAATAATTTAAACGGTGCATAATCATCACAACTTAAACAATTATAAAATAGCAATATTAATTCAGCATCTGATAATTGTGAGCGTAATAAATTTGTATAAACTTTTTTATTTTTTAAAGATAATGATTCTGTTCTATCAACAAATTTTATGATATTATATAAATTACGAAAATAATGATCTATGCTATGACCATATCTTTCTTTAAATTTTTGAAATGACAATATTATAGAGTTTGAAATAGATTCAACTGACAATAGTCTCTTTTCCGACTCTAATATGTTGCTTAATGTAAGCATAGCCTCTTGCCCTTCATCACATTCATGTTTTAATTCTCTGATAATTCCTTTATGTAATTCTAACATATTAAAAAATGTATTTTCAAATCGTTGTTGTAGCATTGTTTCATTTTGTTGCTCAAATTCTTTGCGCGTATCGCGTTGTTCTTTTATTGATAATTTTAACTCATCTCTTTGATATTTTAATTCTTGTCGTTGTAACAGTATTGCGATAATAACACCAACAAATGCTAAACCTGAAAATAATGCGTTAACCGCACCAAACATATCTCCAAAAGTTCCTCTATCAGACCAGTTTTTAAATTTTGGATATTCACAAAGATAATACCAAGAAGCCCCCCAAGTTGCGATAATCGCAATTGCAAATATAATTCCTAAAATCCAAACATGATGTTTTCCCCACCAAGTTTCTTTTTCTGTGTTTTCTTTTTTGTTCATTTTATATTTCTCTAAACTCTTCAATTAATTCATTTTTGATAGGTTTAAATAACTTTGAAGCTTCTTTTTTCATTTCAATATAATTCTCACAAAGCTTTTTTTCAAAATCTTTAAAAATAGCAACATCATAAGAACGATCTCTTCTATTTGCTTCTTCAGTTGCAATTCCAACTATTTCCTTTAGCCCTTTATCATTATAATGGAGTGATGCTGCATGCATATATTTTTGTAAAATATCAGTCCGTTTTTTGCGATTATTACCTCTAAACCCTAAAATAAAAATTCCTAATGATTTATCAGGGTAAAAACTATAGTTATAATTAAAGCCTCTAGGAGAGGTTATAGCTTTTACTGTTTTTTCCATTAGAATATTCCCTGCACTACGGCGTTCTAATCTATTTAATTTTGACAAACAAGATATTACCATTAAGTAATTTTCAACTGTTCCTTTTGGGACATTATTCCCAGCATTGAAACCAATGCTTTGATATATTGTTTCTATACAATTATCAACTAAATAAGATATTTCATTATCTTTATTTCTTTGATTAATTTGTTGTTTTTGATTTTGATACCAATTCCACATGTTAGGCTTTAATACAAAGTGAAGTGTTTTATTTTCAGCCTGATTTATTCCTGCTTCTAAATCAGGCCAATTACCTTTATACATTCCTAAAAAATCAAGTTCACTTGGTAGTGGACTAATTATTTTATTTTCAATAATTTTTTTTCTAATTTCCAAATACCTCAAAAAATCTGGAATAGTATCAAGTTCTTGAAAGATAGCTTCTAAAACTTCTTTCATAAATGAATGAATCTCATGATTGTGTTTCTTTTGAAAACTCATAGTTAAATCTGTTCTTTCATGAGGTGGCAAAAGATTTTCACCTTCGAGATTCAAACAAACTATTCCAATTTTTTTTGCTATTATTTGAGAGTTATAAGGAATAGTTATACCTTGTGTTGTTAATAACTCATTAAAAGAATTTGTTTTTTCTGCTCTGTTTAAAGTTTTAAATTGTTTTATTGCTTCTTCCACCTTCTTAAATATTCTATTTTTATCAGTTTCATCTTTTAGACTAAATTCTTTTTTTTCTATTTTTGATTTTACTTGAAAATTAATAACTGTATCATTAAATAAAACTAATATATCAGAAACTTCTTTTTCTATGCCATCTTTTTTATATTTTGGACTTCTTACTGTAAAATCTCGAAGGCAGACTTTTTCACAAAGTCCCTCTATAAAATCCTCTGTTTTATATCCATGATTTAATTCTTTTGTCATTATTATCTTATGCCTCAAATGCTTCTTTTAGGACAGATTGCATTAGCATATCTGAATCTAGTTGAGATTTGTTTATTTGTTTTTCTAAGTCATCACAATATGCAAATAGTTTTTCAACCTTTGCGACTATCGCAATTTGTTCTTCGAGTAGTGGTAGAGGGAAATCAAATGATAAAAGAGCCTCTTGTCTTATTCCTTTTACTGTCATTCCACTTCCTAAAATACTTAAAGTTTTATACCAATTAAAAAAATAATTAATATCAATACATTTAGAAAGAAATAAAGCTTTAAGATCTTGGTTAATAGCAACTGGAATTTTATTTATAACTATTTTACCTAATCCCATTCTTGTACAAATGATAACATTATTATTTGTAATTAAATTTGAACTACTATTTTTCAATCCTTTGTCTGTAATTGTATCTAATGTTTTAAATAAATATTTTTCTACATTCAAATCTTTTACACTAGCCCAAGGAATTTTCCCTTGCCAGTAATCTGGAGCATGTTTTGCTGGAGTTCCACCACCCAATACTTTCAATATAATATCTCCCAATCTGCACCATTCCCACGATTTTGGTAAATCGAATGGGATTTCTTCTTTTGAAATTGGAGGTGAAGGCTTTTGCTTTTTTATTTTCTTTTCAGCAATTAGTTTTTCTTTCTCTTTTTTTATTCGTTTTAATAAATCTTTTGCGGATTCCGCAGATGGATTATTTTTTCGCCATTCTTCCGTTAGTTTTCCTTGAATTGCATCTTGCAAAATAGATTGACGAAGTTTTTTTATTAATGTTTTTTGTTGAGTTATTTCATTTTTCAGTTTATTTGTTTCTTTTGAAGTTTTTTCAAATAATTTAACCCATTCTGCCTGTTCTTTTATTGATATAACTGGAACTTCTATCTTTGCAATTTCTTTCATTGGCAATGTAACATTTGCCATACCTTTCATTTTTGAAACGAGTAATTCTTCTTTGTAAATATCAAGATAGTGATATAAAAAATTAGCATTTAAAATCTTTTCATCTTTAGGAGTAACAACACATAAAATATTTCCGACTGCAAATTCTCCATCTTGATAATGAATTCTTTTTAAACTTGCATGTCCATGACCTGTTGAAGAAACCAAAGGGATAATTACAGAAGGTTTATTAAAATGACATTCGTTATGAGAAAGTCTTTTTTCAGCAGTCACAACAAGAGGATATTCTCCTTGAATAGCTTTTTTAATTCCTATTTTTCCTTTTGCCAACGAGCATAAATCTCCGATTTGAATTAAAGAATTACTCATTATAACCTCTCTCATTTTCAACATAGATTGGAATTATTTGTGGGATAGGATTATATTTTGAAGTATCCCTACAGGATTTAATAATTTGTTGCGGAGTTCGCAAGTTTATTATTTGCGAATAATGCAGAAGTTTTACTATTTTATTTTTTTCGAAGTTCGCAAGAAGAGTAGCCGAGCAAAGCTCAGCGCTCTCAGGCTTTGCATAGTTCGCAAGTTTATTTAAGATATTATTCATAATTTATCAACCTCTATTTCATCTAATTTGGCTTCAAATTCTTCGATTGAAGGTAAATTTGATTTGAATTCATCAGGCAATGCATCATTTATATCATATTCACTCACACCAATTGGAGAATCTACTTTATTTAATGAATATTCCACGACAGAATTATTTTTAGATTTACAAATTAAAATGCCAATAGTTGGTTTATCTTCTTTTGTTTTAATTTCTCCATCCATAGCAGATACATAAAAGTTTAATTTTCCTGCATATTCAGGTTTAAACTTTACCGTTTTTAATTCAATAACAACGAAACAATGAAGTTTAACATGATAAAAAAGCAGGTCAATAAAAAAATCATCACCACCAACAGTTAAAGGATATTGTTTTCCTACAAAAGAAAAGCCTGATCCTAACTCTAATAAAAATTGTGTTATATGGTCAGTTAATCCTTTTTCTAATTCTCGTTCCTTGTATTTTTTTGTCATTGTTAAGAAATCAAAATTATATGGACTTTTCAATATTTGATTAGCCAAATCAGATTGCGGTTCAGGCAAAGTTTTTGAAAAATTGTTTACAGCTTTACCTTCTCGTTCATATAATTTGCTTTCGATTTGATGTTCTAACACAGAACGAGACCAATTAAATTCTACAGTTTTATTAACATAATATAAAGCAATATCAACATCTTTAATTTTTGTTAATAATAAAATATGATGACCCCAAGGAATTTGAAAAATTTTATGAGATTTTAATTTGGTTGCAAGTTCGTTTTCTAAAAGGGAAACAACTTGTTTCCCTTTTTTATTCCCTTTTGTTTTAATAAGTTGCGTAGAATTTTCTAATTGGTTAACAACTTGCTGACTTTTTTCATTTTTGAATTCGCTAACAAGTTGTAAGCGATTTATAAGATATTCTGAATAAAAAAGATACCACCTTTTTACAAATCTAAGATTCGGCTCTGAAAAGCCGCTCATATTAGGAAATTCTTCTTGTAAATCTTTGCTTATTTGTTTTATAAAACTTGTTCCCCAAGAGTGCATTTTTTGTTTTTCAACAATGTTGCTTCCAAGAAACCAATACAAATGTAAAAGTTCAGAATTAACTGATATTGCAGCTTTGATTTGTGATGTCTGAATTTGTGATTTTATATTTTTTATAAAATCTTTATAATCTATTGTTTTTATTAAGTTGCTCATTTCGCAAGTTCCTGTTTTAGAGATTGCAATAATGTTTTGCTCTTTTGGAATGATAAATCCAATTTATCAATAATTTCAGCAGTAGATAATATTTCTTCTTCCTTTTCTTTTGTTGGATTTTTAATATCTAAATCCCAATTTCTTTCTTTGATAGTATCAATATTTACTTTCCAGCAAATATCACTTTCTTTTCTATCATTCCACCATTCTTTAATTGGATTAAATTCTTCAACTTGAATAGGTTTTGTTTTGCTGTAAGATTTTTGACCATCTGGCAAACGATGTTCATAATACCATATCTCTTTTGTTTGCTTTCCTTTTTCAAAGAAAAGCAGATTTGTTGCAACTGTTGCGTAAGGTGCAAAAACAGAATTTGGCAGGCGAATAATTGTATGTAAATTACATTCTGTTAACCATTTTTCACGAATTCTTTGTTTTACACCATCTCCAGTTAATGAACCATCAGGCAAAACTATTGCAGCACGACCACCATCTTTTAAAAGATGTATCATCATAATCAAAAATAGGTCAGCAGATTCTTTTGTTCTAAAGTTCATAGGAAAGTTATTTTCATTTCCATTAGCGACCACACCACCAAAAGGAGGATTTGCAACTATTACATCAACACGATCTTTGCGTGTATGTTCTTTTAAAGGTTTAGCAAGCGAATCATCATAAACAAGATTTGGCACTTCAATATCATGAAGAATTAAATTTGTTGTTGCAAGTAAAAAGGGTAATGGTTTGTATTCCCAACCAATAATGTTATTTTGAATTTGTTCTCTATCAACAGAAGTTTTTGATTGATTTTTCAAATGTTCAATGGAGCAAGTTAAAAAACCTCCTGTTCCACAAGATGGATCAAGAAGTTTCTCTCCTAGTTGTGGATTTGCAATATCAGTCATAAATTGTGTAACAGCACGAGGAGTATAAAATTCCCCACTTTTACCTGCACTTTGTAACTCTTTTAACATGCCTTCATAAATGTCGCCAAAAAGATGTTTATCTTCTGATACATTAAAATTTAGTTCATTTAGTTTGTTTAATACTTTACGAAGACAAGTTCCTGATTTCATATAATTATGATTTCCTTCAAAAACTTCACGCAAGATTAATCCTCGTTTATTTCCTAATGAAATATCTAACTCTTTTAGATTCTTAAATAGTTTTTTATCAACAAATTCAAGTAACTCATCGCCAGTCATACCTTCATCATCGCCAGCCCAAGCATCCCAATGAAACTCTTTTGGCAAAGGAGAAATATAATCATCTTCCATCATTTCCATTTCTTGTTCTTTATCAGAAAAGACTTTAATAAAAATCATCCAACCAATTTGTTCAATGCGTTGAGCATCGCCATTAACTCCAGTATCTTCACGCATAATATTGCGGATTGATTTCATTAACCCTGATATATTTACTGACATAATTTATTCCTTATTTTTTAACCTGTTTTATAAATTTGATATTCTAACTCTTTTACTGCTTGCATATACTGTTTTTTTCCACCGAATTCTTTCACTATTTGAATTGGCGTTCCAAAACTATCAAATGGAGAAAGCCTTAAAATTCCAATATCCTCAATATGTTCAATCCCTTCATCTGCATATTTCGCAAGAAGAGCATCTAAAACATTTTGTGAAGATTCTGCATATTTTGTGAAATAATTTCTTTTTTTAACATTATTAGCTCGCTCTTGTCTTGTTAATGGAGGTTGGTCATAAGCAACATGACAAATAATATCAAACAAATCACATTCTCTATTTACTGCTTTCATTAGATCATCAATTAAAACACCTTGCTCTTCTAATTCTTTTAGAAGGATTTCTTTTTTATTAACACTATTCCACTTTTGTAGGAAGTTATCAATAGATGCATATTCTTTTCTAATTTTTTCTTTAGTGTAATCTTTTAAACTCGTTGTAATAGGCTTGCCGTCTTGATTGAAATAAATATTTCTTTCATTCAAAACAGAAACATCAACTCCAGCGATATATATTTTATTGTGAGTTTCAGCTGCTTGATTTTGCCCTTTGGTTTGATTATCATCTTCAAAGTAATTATTTTCATCTTCAAAATCTGTAATTACTTCTCCAGTCTCTTCATCTATTATATCACTATCATCTTCCTCTTCAATTTTAGATATATCCTCATCATCAGAAACTTCTTTTACTCTTATGGGCTCTGAATCAAATTCAGGGTCAGCAAATTTATCTGTAGCATTTCTAAAGTCTAAAATTGTAAAATATTTTTTACCATATTCTTCATTAACTCTAGTGCCTCGACCAATAATTTGTTTAAATTCAGTCATAGAACCAATTTCAGTATCTAAAACAATTAATTTACAAGTTTGAGCATCAATACCAGTTCTCATTAATCGTGATGTCGTTGTAATAACAGGATAACGCATTTCAGGGTCTATAAAATTGTCCAATTCCATTTTGCCTTCTTTTTCATCACCAGTTACTCGCATAACATATTTATAGTTTTCTTTGACCAAGTCACTATTTTGATTTGCAAGTTCTTGTCGCATAGCTTCTGCATGTTCTATATCTTTACAAAAAACAATTGTTTTGGAAAAACGGTCTGTTCCTTTTAAAAATTCAGTGATTTTTTCGGCTATAATTTTTCTACGATTTTCAATAATTATATTTTTATCATAATCTTTCGTATTATAAATTCTATCTTCTACAAGTTTCCCTGATTTATCTTTAAATCCTACATTAGGTCGCCATCCTTCAAGGTCAATATTAATCCCAACTCTAATAACTCTATATGGAGCAAGGAAACCATCATTAATCCCCTGTTTTAGTGAATAAGTATATAAAGGTTTTCCAAAATATTCGCTATTAGAAACTTCATTTGTTTCTTTTGGGGTTGCAGTGAGACCTATATGTGTTGCATTCTTAAAATAATCAAGTATTTTTCTCCAAGCACTATCATCTGAGGCACTTCCACGATGACACTCATCTATTACGATTAAATCAAAAAAATCAGGGGAGAAATTTTTATAAATATTCCTTTCATCTTCGCCACCAGTTAAACCTTGATATAATGCTAAATAAATTTCATAAGCTTTGTCTGTTACTCTATTTTGAACAACTGTCATTTTATCTTTAAAATGCCTAAAGTCGCCTCGTTTGGTTTGATCAATTAGAGCATTACGGTCAGCAAGAAAAAGAATGCGTTTTTTAGCACCTGCTTTCCATAAACGATGAATGATTTGAAATGCAGTATAAGTTTTACCTGTTCCAGTTGCCATTACTAATAAAATTCTATCTTGACCTTTTGCTATAGCTTCAACTGTTCTGTTTATAGCATTTTGTTGATAATATCGAGGAGTTTTTTTGCCATCAAAATAGTATTCTTGACTTGCTATTTTTTCTTCGTTAGGTGTATCAATTCCTTTATAGTTTTTATATTTAGTCCATAATTCATTAGGAGTAGGGAATTCGTCATTCGATATGTTTTTTTCTAAATTTCCAAAAGTAGCAAGGTCATGAAAAACAAAACCATCTCCATTAGAACTAAAAACAGAAGGAATATCTAAAATATCAGCATACTCTAAAGCTTGTTGCATTCCATCGCCAATATTATGTTTATTATCTTTAGCCTCGATTATTGCAATGGGGATATTAGGTTTATAATAAAGAATATAATCTGCTCGTTTTCTTTTTCCACGAGTAGTTAAATGACCTCTGACATGAATTCTGCCATCTGTAAATGTCACTTCTTCTCTTATTTGCTTTTGAATATCCCAACCTGCTTTTTTCAAAGCAGGTGTGATAAATTTTGTGCAAATATCTCGTTCAGATAATTCTTTTTTATTCATAACCTAACTCCAATATTAATGAACTCTTTTATCTAATTTGCCCTGTCCCGTTTACTACATACTTGTATGTTGTTAGTTCTGGTAATCCCATAGGTCCACGGGCGTGTAATTTGTCTGTGCTGATACCAATTTCAGCTCCCATTCCAAATTCAGCACCATCTGTGAATCTTGTTGAAGCATTGTGATAAACTGTTGATGAATCAACTGTTGTTAAAAATAATTCTGCACGCTTCGCATTATTTGTAACGATAGCATCACTATGACCTGAACCATATTGATTTATATGTGCTATTGCTTCTTCTATACTATCTACTATTTTTATGGAAATTGTTAGGTTTAAATATTCTTCAGACCAATCATTTTCATCTGTTTGAATAGCATCGGAAAAGAGTTTACAAAATTCAGAATCACCTTTTAAAAGCACTCCTTCTTCTGCAAGCGTTTCGCCAATGATTGGAGCTGCACTCTTCGCAATATCTTTGTGAATAATCAATGTTTCTATTGCATTACAAACACCAGGGCGTTGGCATTTTGCATTCTTCGCAATTTCTACAGCCATATTTAAATCAGCTTCCGAATCTACATATAAATGACATACTCCTTTATAATGTTTAATAACAGGTATTGTCGATTGCTCTATTACTGTTCTTATCAAGCCTTCTCCGCCTCGTGGTATAATAAGATCAATATATTTGTCCATTTTTAACATAAATGACACTGCATTTCTATCAGACCAAGGAATTAATTGAACCGAACCTATAGGCATTCCTTTATTTCTGCCTGCTCGTTTTAAACATTTAGCTAAGATTAGATTAGAATTTATAGCTTCTGAACCGCCTCGTAAAATAACAGGGTTTCCTGCTTTTAAACAAAGAACAGCTGCATCAACTGTTACATTTGGTCGTGATTCATAAATAATTCCTATTACTCCAATTGGAACACTAACTTTATTTATTTGTAATCCATTTGGACGAATATTTGTTGAAATATTCTTTGCAACAGGATCTTCAAGTGCTATAACATCACGAACACTATCAGCAATCGCTTGTATGCGTTCTTTGTCAAGTGTTAATCTGTCAAGCATCGCTTCCGATAAACCATTTGCAACACCGTTTGCTAAATCTTTTTTATTTTCAAGAATGATTTCATCCATCGAATCTTCAATAACTTTAGCCATTTCTAGTAAAAAGTCATTTTTTGTATCCGTATTCATAGCCATAAGTTTATAAGATGCAATTTTCGCTTTCTCTCCCATTTCTAGGAGAGTTTCTTCAATTTCTTTTATTGATAATTCCGCCATTTTAATTAACCTCTAATTATTGCTAAAAGTTCATCTCTTTTTTCAACCATCACACTTTCTGTTGTCGCTTCTAGGTTTAGTCTAAGAACAGGTTCTGTGTTAGAACAACGGATATTAAACCACCAGTCTTCAAACTCAACAGAAAAACCATCTAATTCATAAGATTTACCATCTACATATTTAGCTTTGATAGTTTTCATAATAGCTTCAACATTAGAAACTTCAGAGTTAATTTCTCCACTAGCAAAATATTTTCTTAAAGGAGCAACTAATTCACTTACTTTTTTGCCAGTTTTATCTGCAAGGTTCGCAAGTTTTATTAAAGCTAAACCTTGAGATTCAGCTGTGCAATTTTCTTTGAAATAATAGTGACCAGATAATTCTCCAGCAAAAACCGCATCGTGTTCACGCATTTGTGCTTTAATAAAAGCATGACCAACACGAGACATAATAGCAGTTCCGCCATTTTCTTCGATACACTCTTTTGTCGCCCAACTACTTCTTAAATCATAAAGAATTGTTGCTGGTCCTTCGCTCAAAATATCTTGTGCGATTAGTGCAGTAAATAAATCCATTGGAATAATTTCACCTTTATCATCGATAAATCCACAGCGGTCAGCATCGCCATCAAACGCTGCTCCAAATTCAGCACCAGTTTCTTTGACTTTTGCAATAATTGCATCAAGGGTTTCTACTGCCAAAGGGTTAGCTTCGTGGTTAGGGAAAGTTCCATCTAATTCTTTATATAGAGGAATAATGTCAAAATATTTTTCAATTTCAGCAATTTCATAAATACCCATTGAGTTTGCATAATCCACAACTATTCTAGGTTTTCTATCAAATTTAATAAATTGTTTTAAAAATTCACCATAAGGTTTGACTATGTCATCTTGTGTAATTTTTCCAACTTTATCAGACTTACTCCAAGATTCATCTATAACGATTTTTTCAATATCCATAATTCCAGTAGCTCCACTAATAGGAACTGCATCTGCTTTACATAATTTCATTCCATTCCAGTTTCCAGGATTATGTGATGCTGTGATAATAATACTAGCTTCTGCTTTTAAATGTCCATTAGCAAAATATGACATTGGAGTAGAACATAATCCTAAATCAATAACATCTGCACCTTGCTCAGTGATTCCTTTAGAAAGACCATCAAATACATCTTGTGAATGGGGACGCATATCGCGACCTATTACAACATTTTTTGCACCTGTAAACTCAATAAATGCTCTACCTATTTTTTCTGCGACTTGTGCATTAATTTCTTCTGGAAAGATTCCACGAATATCGTAAGCTTTAAAAATTCCTGACATATTATTTCTCCTTTTTTTTGCATAGTTCGCAATTTGCGATTTATGCTGTTTATATTTTTAATATTTTATTTATTTTGTTCAAATTGAAAAATTAATTCTAATTTATCAGACTCAAATTTTTCTATAAACCTTTTTCCATCATGAAATGTAACAAATAACATAAATGATATTAAAAGTGTTGCAAAGGTTAAAGATAATACCTTGACAACTTGTGTATGTAAAGGTCTTCTAAATATAATTTCAATACACGCTAAAGTAATATGTCCACCATCTAAAACTGGCACTGGCATTAAATTTAAAATACCTAAACTAAATGTAATCATTACAATAAAGTTAATTCCTAACAGAATAGACCCTCTGTAAACAACAGTTGAAATAATATCTATAATTCCTAAAGGACCACTTAAATCACTCGGACTTAAACTACTTCCATTTTTCGTTAATCCAACCTTTTTGCCTAATCCAGCAAAAATACCACGCAATGATTTATAACTCATCACTGCTACATCTGTAAACTGCTGAATAGGATTTGGATAATTATATGTAGTTAAAGATATTCCAAGTCCATAAGAACCTGCAAGTTTAGGTGTCATTTGAATATCAATATTTTTCAAATCACGAACTACTGTCAAATTAAGAACTTTTCCTTCGCTACTTTTGATAATATTTGCAAAATTATTAAACAACAACTCTTTCCCATTTACATGTGATATAATATCTTTTACTTTTAAACCAGCTTTTTGGGCTGGACCATTTGCAATGATTTCTTGAATTAATATTCCTTTTTTTGAAACACTTAAAACAAATTGATTGTCTTGGGATAATAACATAAAGTCTTTTTGTTGGACATCTATTTTACACATTTCATTATTTCTCTGCACTAAAAAAGAATAGTCTTTGTTTTTTAAACCTGTTTTGATAGCATCATAAAGCAACTCTTGATTTTCATTGACTATATTTTTATTATTAATAGATAATAAAATATCATTTTCTTTAAAACCTAATTTTTCAAGCAAAGGTTTTTTCTTTAAATCTGTAATATAAAGTTCTTTTGTTGGAGTGTATGCTGCATCAATTACATATTTTTCTGGAACCTTATCATTTCTTTGAGAATTAACTGTAATAGGAATAACTTTATTTTTTCTCGAAACTTTCAAATTATAAGTTTTTTGTGAAGTGCTGTGAAAAGCTCTTCTTAATAAAATCCAATCCAAAGAATCAACAGATTTTCCATCTAATTCAACTAATTCATCTCCAGGCATAATTCCAGCTTTTTCGGCTGGAGAATTAGGTTTAGGATATAATATTTTAGGAATTTTGATTCTGAAAAAAGGATAAAAATATTTACCACTTCTAAAATCAGGATTTGCCTTAGGAGCATAAGTAATAACTTGTTCTTTATTATCTCTTTGAATAGTAAGCGAAATATCTCCTATAGTCATTAAAATATCTTTAACAACAGTGCTCCATGGACCATAATAATTTTCACCATTAATTTGTGTAATAATATCGCCTTTTCTTAAACCAGCTTGATATTCTGGACTTTCAACAGGAACAGCAGATACTTGCATAGTTCGCATTTTGGGAGTATCTTGTGGAACTCCATATTGCCAAATAAATAATGCTAAAAACATTCCAAAAATAAAATTAAATAAAGGACCTGCAAAGGCCGTTAGTATTCTATCAATAGGTTTAACTTTTGGCAAAACATTACCATCTTCATCTGTCGCTTCGCCAGTAGCATCTATTTGTGGTAAATCAACATAACCTCCGAAAGGAAGACAACCAATACGATAATCAACACCACCTATTTTTTTACCCCAAATTTTCTTAAAACCAAGAGAAAAAGCAACAACATGCAATCCACGCCACTTAGCTACAAGAAAATGTCCCAATTCATGAATAAACACACAAAACCCAAAAAAGAATACAACGAAAACACCTGTTCCTATCATTTTTAAAATATCCATCTACTTATTTCCTTTTATTTTAGTTTTTTTTCCTAACTTTTTTATATCTGTAGGAAAAAATAATATTTTATCATTATCAAGTTCAACTTTAACAGAGTTCGATTTTTTAAATGCTCCTCGTAAAAGTTCCTCTGCTAACTCATCTTCTATATGTCTTTCAACTGCACGCCTTAAAGCTCTTGCTCCATACTCAGGCTTGTAACCAGCTTTAATAATAAAATTGATAACTTTTTTACTAACAATCAATTCAATATCACGCTCTTGTAATCTTGCTTTTAATTTAGATATTTCAGCTGATACAATTTTTTGAAGATCTTTTTCTTTTAATTTTTTAAATGTAATTATATTATCAAGTCTATTAATAAATTCTGGCTTAAATCGCTTTTTAGCGATTTCAAGAATTTTTTCATATATTAAGTCATTAGAGTTTTCTGCACTAACAGCTCCAAAACCGAGTCCTCCACCCTTAGTGATTTGCTCTGCTCCAATATTACTTGTCATGATAATTATCGTGTTTCTAAAATCAATTCTACGACCAATAGAATCTGTAATTTTTCCTTCTTCAAGAATTTGTAAAAGTATATGCATTACATCAGGATGAGCCTTTTCAATTTCATCAAATAAAACAACCGAATATGGCTTTCTACGCACTTTTTCTGTAAGCTCACCGCCATCTCCATGTCCAACATATCCTGGAGGGGAACCAACAAGACGACTTACATTGAATTTCTCCATATATTCAGACATATCAACTTGTATTAATGAGTCTTGGTCTGCAAAAATAAACTCAGATAAAGCTTTTGCTAAAAGAGTTTTTCCTACTCCTGTAGGTCCTAAAAACATAAATGAGCCTATTGGGCGTTTTGGATCTTTTAAATCCGCCCTTGCTCTTCTCAGTGCTTTTGATATAACAGACACGGCCTCTGACTGACCAATAACAGTTTTTTCAATATTTTTCTCCATTGTCAAAAGTCGCTTGTTCTCTTGTTTTTCCATTTTTTGAACAGGAACTCCTGTTAATTTTGCAACAACTTGCGTTATATCTTTCGTATCAATTATATTGACTTTGCCTTTACATTTTTTACGCCATTGATCAAGGTATTTTTCAATAACAGCTTTAGTCCTTTTCTCATCGTCTCGTCGTCTGGCTGCTTTTTCAAATTCTTGGTTAGCGACTGCCTTTTCTTTTTCCTCTATAACACTTGCTAACTCATCTTCAAATGCACTCAAATCTGGTTGAGGTATAATATCTTTAATGCGTGTTCTAGAACCAGCTTCATCCATTATGTCTATCGCTTTATCTGGTAAAAAACGACCCGAAATATACCGTTCTGATAATTTAACAGCTGCGACCAATGCATTTTTTGTATATGTTACATTATGATGGTCTTCATAACACTTTTTTAAGCCTTCTAATATTTTTATAGAGTCTTCAGTTGATGGTGGATTCACAATAATAGATTGGAAACGCCTTTCTAAAGCAGAGTCTTTTTCGATTCCCTTTCTATATTCATCTAGTGTAGTAGCACCAACACATTGTAACTCACCACGAGCTAATGCAGGTTTTATGATATTAGCTGCGTCCATCGCTCCTTCTGCACCACCAGCTCCGACAAGTGTGTGTAACTCATCAATAAATAAAATAACTTGTTTAGAACTTTTAACTTCTTCAATTACAGCTTTTATTCTTTCTTCAAACTGTCCTCTGTATTTTGTTCCTGCAACCATTAAAGGTAAATCTAAGGCAAATATTTTTCTATCATGTAATATTTCAGGAACACTTCCGTTTGCAATTTTTTGTGCTAATCCTTCTAAAATAGCAGTTTTTCCAACACCAGCTTCCCCTATTAAAACAGGATTATTTTTTGTTCTTCTACAAAGAATTTGCACAACTCGCTCAATTTCATCTTGACGACCAATAACAGGATCAAGTTCTCCTTTTTTTGCTAATTCTACGAGTTCACGACCAAAGGTATACAAGGCATTAAGTTCTTCTGGATTTCCGCTTGGAGTTCCACCACCCATTGCGGTCTTTAAGAATGACATAGGATCATCTTCATCAAGTGGTAGAAAGTTAGGATCTAAAGCTTTAGTTACTTCTTTTTTGACTTTTTCTGGATCTATGTTCATAGAACGCAATATTCTAGCAGCATCACTTTTTCCTTCTTGTAGTAGTCCCAATAATAGATGTTCCGTTCCAATAAAATTATAATTCATAGCTTTTGCTTCTTCTGCACTTAAATCTATTATCGTTTTAAATTCTGTCGAATATGGCAAATCTCCTTCTTCTTGTAAATCGCTACCAATTCCAAATTGTTTCTCTACTTCTAGGCGAAGTTTTTCAAGATTTAAGCCTAATGTATTTAAGACTGATACAGCGACTCCTTCTCCTAGAGCAAGTAACCCTAAAAGCAAGTGTTCTGTTCCGATATGGTCGTGATTAACCTTTTTTGCTTCTTTTTGTGCAAGTGACAAAACTTGTTTTGCTCTTGGAGTCATTTTTGATAAATTATTATCAAAATTTTCTGAATTAGACATTTTTTTCCTCATATTTTTATATACTTTTTTATTTATTTATTAAAGTATAAGTTTTATTAGATTTTTGCAATATGTATACTGTGAACGGTTGAAAAATATACTTTTTGAAAGATGATAACAATTGCTATTTTTGATTTTATAAATTCTTGACTACTAGAAGTAACCAATTATTTATAAAATTGAAAAGAGGTGTTGTTTGCGCTTTCAGGAAGTTTATTTTTCAGCCGTTTGCAGTATATAACAATAAAAAAACTCAAATAGTAAATGTATTTGAGTTTATAAAATGTGTTGTAAATATACGAATATACCACAAATGAAATTAAAAAGTTGGTAAACTCTCTATTTCCAAAATTCCCACCATTTCTTTTTAGGTTTAGATGCTTTGCGTGCACGACGCGGTCCAGCACTAGCTCGAGTTTTAGAAAATTTCTTTCCTCCTGATGATGAAGCCGTGTTTTTCTCTTTTTCAACAACATCAAAATTAAAACTATCTGAAACAGTAGGAACCATTCCTATACTTGTCCTTGATAATTTTACTGTATTTGTGACTTCTCCACCTTCTTCTTCGGCAGGAAGAGTTTTTATTGCACCAGTAGCTGTTTGATCAAAATTATCTGATTCTAATTGTTCTACTGATGGTATTTCAAAAATTGTGCTACATTCTGTACATTCTCCTGCTTCCCCAGCAAGTTCATAAGGCAACTCAAATACTGCCTCGCAACCTGGGCATGCTACTGTCATTGTATCAGCCATAAATCCTCCGCGTTTTCATTATATTATTTTTAATTTTAAGTTTCATACACAAGCACTATATAGTTTTTTTTATAAATTTCAAGTTTTTTGAGAAAAAATTTCTTTTTTTATTGCAATAATCCATTTAAACTATTAAAATTAGAAGAAATATTACAAATAGGTTCTATTTTAAATAAAAATTTTTTCTCTTTTTCGTGGTTGAAATTTGCGAACTATGCAATTTCTGTAACCGTCAGAGTTCACTGTCTTTGGCGTGCTTTTTTAGACAATGAATGTCTTCCAATAACTATTTTCTTATCCTCATTGTCAGATATTTTTGGAGGGAAAATCCAAATAAGATTTTCATCAGAATAATTATTACGCCATAGTTTCTTAAGTTTTTGTCATCATCACATACAAATATTAATAATAAAAAAATACGATGCTTTTCATCAGGTTTTCTCTTGCCGTCGTTATATTTCTTTTATTTTTATGAAAACAAACTATATTTTTAAATTATGATTCTTTTTAACTGGCTTAGGCTAGAAGCCCAAACCACATATTAATTTTGTATTAATTCAACATTCAAAATTAAGAAACCTGTGCGTAGTTTTCGTTTAGGCTAAAAACCCGAAGCACATATTAACATAGACTCTAAGCACACGAGTCACGGATTTTATTATGAGACCATTTTAGGATTGCTGGATT
>JAOZMT010000202.1 GCA_029934175.1 Victivallales bacterium
CTAAAGTCGGTACTCTGACTATTTTTTCGACTATTTGTAATTGAAAGTGTAAAGTACATTTGAAACTAGCCTAAATAGGTATGTTATTATTTTTATTAATCGCAATTTCAATTAGTTTTTGTTCATTGTTCATTTGTAATAAGAGAACTTTTACGACCTTCCCAATTTATCCCTAGTGCTCCATGCTCTATATGGACAACTGTTTCAGGAAGTAAAATTTTGTATTCATTGTCCCATAATTCTTGAAATACATAATCGACCTCTCCTGCCGTAGGGAAATTTTCTGGATAATACTTAGAATTTGCACAAGTTGCAAGACAACTTGCAGATGGATGAAATAATTGAAAATATCCCCACGGCATTCTATTAGATCCTGGGTCTGAAAAGTGGAGTTTATTTGCGATTTCATCATCTTTATAAAATGAAGATAACCATTTAGTTTTCTGAAAACTAGGAGTATTTAATCTTATGGAATAATATAAACATTCTTTATTTAATAAACGGCTAAAAATCCGTTGTTTTATTCCTTTTTTTAATAAAACATCTGCATCTGTAACTAAAACCCAACCATCTAAATCTAATTCTAAAAACCCAGCATTTAACATTTTTCCTTTATTAAAACTTGCCTCATCACCTTTATAACAATCACTTATGGCTAACACCGCTCCATATTTTTTAGCTAACTCCTGCGTTTTTATATCATCTGAAGAAGTTACTACTACAAACTTGTCAAAAACTTCTATATTTTGAGGAAGAGTCCATGACAAAAAGTCCGAATAACCTACACAAACAACAATTCCTTCAAGTTTTCTTTTATATTTAGAATTACCTTTTTTAGAAATAATATTAGCAGGAGCAACATCTACCTCAGAAGTTGCTTTGCTAATGAGTTCTGAAATTTTTAAAATCTCAACATCTTCTCCATAAAGTTCGTATGTTCGTTTTTCTAAAATATGTTCAATTGAATCAGTAGCAAGTAATATTGTATCAAAGTCATTTCTTGAAATTTCATTAGAAGGAAAAACTGTCAAATTTTGAAACGACTCTTGTTTTTTTACTCCATCATCTGCAATTCCTAAAATATTAGGAGGGAATGAAATATCTGCGATATATGCAAACAGGCGTTTTAAAAATTTGCCTGCCCCAAATAGTAAGATTGGTTTTGAAGATGTTGTAGGATACTTTTTCCCTAAATATGTCCATATTGAAATAAAAATATCTCTTTCTGTTAATATTATTTTTTCAGAATTAATTACAGGAAAATCAAAAACTCCATCAATCTCAGATGTAAAATAGTTCTTATTAGAAATCTTATCTTTATGCCTTATTTTTTCAAAAAAAGTTTGTCCATTTTCAAGCATCCTGTCATAAGCAATTTGCGAAGTATGCAAAACTTCACCTAAAAGAGAGAGTTCACTGTCATTAGCCCCTATCTTAAAAGAAAAACTTGAATAGTTATGAACCTTTTCAAATTGAAAAATGTGGGTATCTGAAATAATTATTGGAACTACCCCTAATTCTAATGCTTTATATACATATAATTCATCAGCGTCTTTGATGATTGGACAAAGAGCAAATTGAGTTAAATTATTTATATCAGAAGTAACTGTTCCTACTTTTTCAGCCCAATAAAGAACTCTTTTTACTAACCTACTTCCATTATTTGCGAAGAGTGCAAAATTGAATATTTTATTACTCATTTATTAAAATTTGAGAATATAAACCATAAACAGGAATATTCTTTTTTTTATTTAACATTAATTTTATTAACTTCTCTTCATAATTATCAGAACTTATCAAAACAACATCTGCATCTATATCAAATGAATGCTCAACAGGAATTCCAGCTACTTCAGTAATAGATTGATTATCATCAATAATCCCTACTACATCAGCATTTATAACATTATTCAAATCAAACTGAGTGAAAAGTCGCTTTGTATGTTTTCCGCCTCCATAAATAATTATTTTAGTCCATTGATTAGTTTCTAATATTTTATTAAAATCTCTAATTGCAGATTCAATATATGAATCTTTATTTATTAAATCCAAAATCCAATTTTCTTGTCCAGATAAATTATTAATATCAAGCCAATTTGTTGCAGATTTCTTTTGACACCAAAAACCTAAATAGTCAGATACATTTTTATCAAAAAATTTAAATATAGCTTGTAAAATTCCTGGGAAAGCAATATCCAAATCATCGCCACATATAAATCCTCCTTCTTTAAGTAATGAATGACTTAATTTTAAATCATTCAAAAAACCATCGTATGAATGATCTCCATCTATATAAATTAAATCAAAATAATTCTCTTTTAAAATAGGTAATATGTCTCCACTAAAACCTTTAATTGGTTGTATTAAATCGTCACATTTAGATGCTTTTATGTTATGATGAAACATATCTTCATAAGTATAACTCGCGATATCTATATCATTTGTATCAAAAAATGTATTTTTTTGTAAATTTACAGCTGGGGAAAAACACCATGGATCAATGCAGATAATTTTTCCATTGCCGTTGTTATATTTTTTAATAGAAGATGCAATAGTAACAGCTGATGCTCCTGCATAAGAACCAATTTCAAGTATTCGTAAAAACTTATTTTTTTCACTAAGTAACTTAATTAATTCAGCTAAGAATGGAAATCGTTCAGCTGGAGATGGTGCAGCCATTAAAAATCTACCCCAGTAAGGTTTATAATTTTCAATATGTTCAATAAAATGTTTTTTTTCTTTACTCATAATTCAGCCTTTTTATTATAGATTTTTCTAAATTTTATATTTTTAAAGTTGGAATATAGATTAATTACAGACTTTTCTTTTTTCCATATTTCATAAACTCTTTCCAATAAAATATTTGTTATGTATCCTGGATCTGCTGAAATTACTATTATATCAAAATCTTTAGTCGAAACATCTGTTGGTTTTACTACAGAAATTCCTGATATCATCTCATCATTAGGATTATCTGATAAAATAATTTTAGGTAAATCAATTGCGGAATGTGCAAGTATATCCAAAAGCCATTGAGTATGATGACCTGCTCCAAACAGTGCAATTCTTTGGTTTGCTGTTTGCAATGTTTCAAAAACTGAAATTATATGTTGTATGACTTTATGTCCTTGTTTAATTAACTTATCTTCTTCTGTTGGAAATTTAAAATATTTAAAAAGATCAATTTGCTTTTCTTTAGACCAAAAATCAATAAATTTAGATGTCTCATTTACTTTTTTTAGAGATGACGCTCTTACATTAAATAAAAGCATCTCCATATCATCAAATAAAAACATACTTTTTTCCCTTGATGTAAGATATGAATATTCTGTGGAACTCGAAATCTCCTTAGTATAATATAAAACTCCAGGATTTAAAATATAACTAGAAATTTGTTCTTTAAAGTTACTTGATAAAGATACTCCTGGGTCAAGAATAACAACCCAGTCTTTAACACATTCTTTATCTATAACTTCTAATATTATTTTATTCCTTCTCAATAACTCATCTCCATAATAATCTTGTATAACAACATTTTTTCGATCTTTTATATCTATAAAATTGTAACTTTTTTGTATTAAAATAACCTTATCAAGTTGTCTATCATAAGATGTTAAAACTTTCTGAAATGATTTATGAGAAGTATAATCATTTATAAAAACAATCCCTGTCAAACTATGTGGATATAAAGATTTATTTGTATCTGAAACTCGTTGATGATTGTCTCCAGATGGTAAATACCATTCCATAGAAGCAGTATGAGTATTTTTTTTATCAATAATATCAACTAAATTAACATTTCCCTTTTTCAGTTTTTTACTATTTATTTTTGAAAGTTGTTCATAAAATTCTTTTCCTACATCATCAATTTCTTCATTAGCTTGTCGGCGTGGAGTTTGAAGAGCTGCTCCGCACAACTCGCACCAATGTAATTGTTCTTTAAATTCATCTGGCGTTCTTTGCCACCAATTTTTCTCAACCTTCCAACCTCCTGGACCATCAAACAACATATCTAAAGCACCTGCGACCTCACAGAAAAATGCACCTTTAGGAGTAATAGCTGAACTCCATAAATTTTGAATCCAACAATTATCTCTCAATTCAAACCATTCATCATCAGAAATACCCATTTCTTTGCGATTAATCATTAACGATTGGTGCAGACCTGGATTTATATGATCATTTATACATTGATATTCAAAAGTATCTTGAATAAGTTCATAATTTTTATAATATCCTTTTCCCAAAGAAGACCATAAACCTCGTTTTACATGAGTGTCATTTAAGTTATCTATTCTATGTTGAGCAAAATCGGTAATAGGCTCTATTGAATTTTTCAATTTACCTTGCTGACCTATTTTACTTGCATAATATTTTATAAGCATATCAAATTTTGGATGAATAGTGGGTTCTCCACCCATTATTCCGACCATTCCTGGGAAGTCAACTAAAGAGTCAACTGCGTTTTTGAAAGTATCAAAATCCATAAAAAAGTTTTTAGGATGATGTCCACAAAAGCGGGTGCAATTCGAACACGAATGCGTGCAAGCATTTGTTATATCAATTTGAATTATTTTTTGTTCTGCTGGTGATTTCATATTAATCAGGCTCCTTTTTTATTTTTAAGTTGTGCTAATTCTGCACACTTCGCACTTTTATTTTTTTATATTTATTTTTCATCCGTTTGCAGTATAGATAAATGAGCTATTAAATTTGCAATAGAACTTCTAAATAAAAATTCAACTCCCATAAGTTGAGTTTTATTTATGTAACCTTCTAACTCTGCGTTTATACTGTGAACGGTTGAAAAATATACTTTTTGAAAGATGATAACAATTGCTATTTTTGATTTTATAAATTCTTGGCTACTAGAAGTAACCAATTATTTATAAAATTAAAAAGAGCTGTTGTTTGCGCTTTTAGGAAGTTTATTTTTCAGCCGTTTGAAGAATATATCTTTTTGTGTTAATTTATGCACAAATTTAGTTATTTCTTCTGAAAATTGTTGAATCGTAAAAGAGCTTTTTTTTCCTTTATTTATTGATAAATTGCTGAGGCGTTTTTTCAATACATCTAAATTAGGTTTTTCTTGTAAGATAGAAAAAATAAAGTAAATATCATAAATATCTCTTATTAATCGTCGTTCACACCAAGCAGCAATTTTAT
>JAOZMT010000203.1 GCA_029934175.1 Victivallales bacterium
GTTTGAAAATTTTTCAAATTATTTATAATAAAAATTTGTAAAAAATTAAATTATCATACTATTCCTAAGCGTTTTATTCTCTAATCAATGTAAGGCGATGCAATTTATCAACTATTCAGCGTTAATGTATATTTACGACCCTAAAAAGAAAGCCAAAAAGTCCTCCTTGATATTTTTGACTATTTTCATATTGTTTTAGAACCTCCTTTTTTTTAATTGATTATCTTGTATTATGGAGCAAGTATCTCCGTATTTTTTATCCGAATCTAAAAATAGTTGGTTTTGTTAATATACTTTTTTTATGTCTGATATAAATTCTTTTCTAATATAATATAATCAGTCTTACTTTTCATCTCATGAGTATAACTTAATTGATAATAAGATCCTGTTTTTTCTTTAGGGTTTTTATATTGTTTAGTTAATGTTCCTGGTCTTATTAAATCTACTTTTTCTAAAAGCTTTTTGATTTCTAAAATCCTGTTTTCAATTTCCTGCATTTTATCTTGCATATTATCCTCCTGTTTTTAAAGCAGGAAACAATATAGTATATATGCTATATTACAAGTAAAGCAAGATATTATATACATTTTTTAATGGAAAGTTGGGTTTTATGATATTTTACAATTTATTGATGCTAAGATTTTTATATCTTCGGACTGAATTACTGTAAAACACTTTAATATATTCTACTCGCAGAAATCAAGGCATTCCTAAATAAATCTTTGTCAGACTAAATGCAATATGCATACTTTGAGATTGTGCGTTTAACTTTTCAATTAGCAGAGTCATTTTTTTAATAAATTTTCTTTTATTTTATTGATATTATTCTTTTTTATGCTATATTTAAAACCATAGAATGAAGTATACAATCTTAATTATACACTCAATTATTGTTTATATTTTTGATATAGATAAACCAAGTTAATAAGGAATTTTTTATGGCTAATGAATATTTAGTAATTACAATAGGTGCAATTTTAGTAAATAACTTTGTTCTTTCAAAATTTTTAGGGATTTGTCCATTTTTAGGAGTATCAAAAAAACTTGATAGTGCTTTAGGAATGTCAGGAGCTGTTGTTTTTGTAATGACTTTAGCTTCACTAATAACCTCTGTTATATACAAATATGCTTTATCTGTTCCTTTTAATATTGCAGGTCAAGAAGTTAATTTGAAATTCTTGAAAATATTGCTTTTTATTGTCGTTATCGCATCTCTTGTTCAACTCGTAGAAATAGTCTTGCAAAAATTAAGCCCTTCTCTTTACCAAGCATTAGGTATTTTTCTCCCCCTTATAACAACAAATTGTGCCGTTCTAGGAGCCGCAGAAATTAATGCATCTGTTGGAAGAGGAGTTTTACAATCTACTATTTATGGTTTTTGTGCTGGAATTGGATTTGCTTTAGCCTTAATTTTATTCTCAAGTTTAAGAGAAAAATTAGATTTAGCAGATGTTCCTCTCGCTTTTAAAGGAACTTCTATTGCGTTGATAACTGCTGGAATTCTTGCAATGGTGTTTATGGGATTTGGTGGATTATTTAATATAACTTAATAAAATGGCTTTAATTTTAATAATAGTAATACTTGTAGTATCTGTAACTGCATTCATTATGTTTACAAATGGAGAAAAATGAATATAACTTTAATAATATCTGCGGTAGTTTTAGTATCTGCGATTGGTGCAGTTCTAGGTGTAATAATTGGTGTAATTGCAAAAAAATTTGCAGTTGAAGTCGATCCAAAAATAGAAATTGTTGATGAACTCTTACCAGGAGCCAATTGTGGAGGATGTGGCTTTGCGGGTTGTGCAGATTTTGCAAAGGCACTTGTTGAAAATAGAACTGAACCAAACAAGTGTCCTGTTTGTGATTCAAATGCAATTGCACAAATCGCAGGAGAACTTGGACAGTCTGCAACAGAAAAAGAAAAAATAGTCGCCGTAGTTCTTTGTGGTGGAAGTAATTCTCATACAAAAGGAAATGTTAAATATAATGGTGTCTTAGATTGCAAGTCTGCAAATAATATACAAGGAATAAAAGGGTGTTCTTATGGTTGTCTAGGATATGCGAGTTGTGCAAGAGCTTGTCCTTTTGATGCAATTGAAATTAAAGATGGTCTTGCGATTGTCCATCCTCATTTATGTGTTGGTTGTGGGAAATGTGTAGCAACTTGTCCTAGAACTTTAATAAAAATGGTTCCAGAAAAAGCTTCAGTGCATGTGTTTTGTGCTTCTCCAGAAAAAGGACCATTAAAAAGAAAAGTTTGCACTGTCTCATGTATCGGTTGCACAAAATGTACAAAGGTGGAGGGGGAAGAGGGAACTGTTAAAATGGTTGGAACTTTAGCTGAAGTTAATTATGATAATCCGCCAACAGAAAATATCGTAGATGCTGCAAAGTGTCCAACAAAATGTTTAAGTAATAGACATTGGAAACAATTAAGAAAATAAAAGGTTAAATAATGAATAAAATAAAAACTTTTCTATTTCCAGGTGGAGAACCAATCCATCAGGGAGAAGAATTATCAAATAATATTGAAATAAAAGAAGCTCCTTTATTGGATTCTTATAAATTACAAATCGCTCAAAACATAGGTGCTCCTCCAAAACTTTTAGTTAAAAAAGGGGATGAAATAAAAAAAGGGCAATTAATAGCAGAAGCTGGTGGATTTATATCAGCAAATCTTCATTCCCCAACAAGTGGTAAAATAAAAATAATTGATAAAAAGTATATAGAAATAATGCCAGACGGCAAAGATACTTGGGAATCTCCTTTTGCTCCTATAGAAAATTGGATAAATTCAGATATAGAAACTTTAAAAACTAGAGTTGGAGCAGCTGGTATCGTTGGAATGGGCGGAGCAGGGTTTCCTACAATAGTAAAATTATCCCCTCCTTCAAATACAAAAATAGACTTTTTAATTATCAATGCTGCAGAGTGTGAGCCATATTTGACTGCAGATAATCGATTAATGCTAGAAGAAACAAAAAAGTTATTAACAGGAACTGCGATTTGTGCAAAAATACTAAATGTAACAAAAATATACATAGGAATCGAAAGCAATAAAGAAGAGGCTATTAAATTATTGAATGAAAAAGCTGGGGAACATAAAATTAAAATTGTTTCTTTACCTGTCAGATATCCACAAGGTTCTGAAAAGCATTTAATTTATTCGTTAACAGGAAGAAAAGTTCCTTGTGGAGCTTTGCCATCTGCATCAGGATGTGTTGTTCAAAATGTTGGAACTGTGGTTGCGATTGCAGAAGCAGTGTGCGAAGGGAAACCGTTAATTGAAAGGATCACTACTATTACTGGAAATTGTGTTGTAAATCCTGGGAATTGGAAATTAAAACTTGGAACAACATTTGAAGATGCTTTGAAGCTCGCAGGTGGTGTAAAGTATAATCCAGGTAAATTAATAGCAGGCGGACCAATGATGGGGGTTGCACAAAAATGCCTTGATGCTACGATTTGTAAAAATACATCAGGTATTCTTTTATTAGATAAAGAGCAAGTCTCTCAATATACATCTAATCCATGTATTCGTTGTGGAAAATGTGTTGATGTTTGCCCTATGAATCTTATGCCTGGAAGTTTAAGTTGCTTTATTGAAAATGAAGACTTTGAACATGCTGAAGATTTACATGTAATGGATTGTATTGCTTGTGGAACTTGTGCTTATGTTTGTCCATCGAATAGACCGCTTGTTCAGCATTTTGTCCGTGGAAAATCTGAAGTTTTAGCAAATAGAAAAAAATAATTAATGAAATATAACATCCAAGATATTCTAGAAAAGGGCGAAGACTCTAAAACGCAGTTTAAAAAAGATGCTACAAATGTAGACTCTCTTGCGGCCGAATTTGTTGCCTTTTCAAATTCTAGAGGTGGTATAATATTAATTGGTGTTGATAATGACAATGTTGTCATAGGATTAACTAAAAAAGATGTTGCTAGAATTAATTTATTAATAAGTAATACGGCTTCTCAAGCTGTTAGAAGTCCAATATCTGTAATTTCTGAAAATATCAAATATGATGATAAAATAATTATACTTGTAGAAGTTGAAAAAGGAATTGATGCTCCTTATTTTGATAAAAATGGCATAATTTGGTTAAAATGTGGAGCTGATAAACGGCGTGTAAACTCAAAAGAAGAATTGAGAAAACTATTTCAAAGTTCTGGGATAATCTATGCTGATGCTACTGTAACAAATGCAGGGGCTGATAAAATTGATAAATTACGCTTTCGGGATTTTATTAGAGATTATTATGACATAGAAATGCCAAACTCTCAAATAGCATTAGAAAAATTATTAAACAATATGAACTTGGCTGTAGACAAAAGATTGAATTTTGCAGGTGTCCTTTTATTTGCTGAATTACCTCAATTTATAACGCCATCATTTATGGTTAAAGCTATCAGTTATTCTGGAGATGATATTTCATCTTCAACTTTTCTTGATAGCGAAGATATTGAAGGTCCAATTGATGAGCAATATAAAAAAGCGTTATCATTTATCACAAGAAATTTAAGAAAAATTCAAGTTGAAAAAAGTATAAATTCAGTAGGTGTTTCTGAAATACCTATTCCTGTTTTTGAAGAATTGCTTGTAAATGCTTTTATTCACAGAGATTATTTTATAAATACTACTATTAAAATTCTTATTTTTTCTAATAGAATTGAAATAATTAGTCCTGGTTCATTAACCAGTAATTTGACGGTTGATAAGATTTGTTCAGGAAATTCTAATATA
The DNA here is from genome assembly GCA_029934175.1 of Victivallales bacterium. Taxonomy (GTDB): domain Bacteria; phylum Verrucomicrobiota; class Lentisphaeria; order Victivallales; family JAUVCU01; genus JAOZMT01. Next base: position 4,751 of record JAOZMT010000203.1, read on the forward strand.
AGAAATCCTATTCTTGTATCATTTATTGCAAAAGGGCTTTTACCTTATAAAGGTGTAGGAACTGGAATTAAAAGAGTCTTAAGAACTTATCCAAATATAGAATTTAAAAATGATAATTATAATGATTTATTCACTGCTATTGTTAAAAATGAACATGTAAATCCCAAAGGTGAACATGTAAACTCAAAAAGTGGCCCTGTAAACCCAAAAAGTGAACCTATAAATCTAAAAAATGAACCTATAAATCTAAAGAATGAACCTATAAATCTAAAGAATGAACCTATAAATCTAAAGAATGAACATGTAAACTCAAAAAGTGAACATGTAAACTCAAAAAGTGAACATGTAAACTCAAAAAGCGAACATGTAAACTCAAAAAGTGAACATGTAAACTCAAAAAGCGAACATGTAAACT
>JAOZMT010000204.1 GCA_029934175.1 Victivallales bacterium
AATAATTATTTTTTTTAATTATTCTGCTTAATTCTTTATATTGAAAATATTTTATTGCATAAGTCGCAAACAAAAACTCTTTTTTCGTAATTAAGACTCTTTATTTTTCTCTAGCATACAACCCCAATATTTATCTTGACCAATCGTCAAATCTATAGGCAATACGCTTTCTCCAAGAATTGAATAATTACTTTTTGCAAAAATAGCTTTCCAACTATCTACATTAAAAACACTATAATGGTTTGGATTTTGCTCATGATGAGCACAAGTGCTTGGCAAAGGGACTTCTATATATAAAATTCCTTTATTGTTCAAAACTCTAGAAAATTCATTAAGTGTGAATAAAGGGAAAATACTATGTTCTATGCAATGCCTACACCAAATAAAATCAAATTCTTTATCTGAAAAATCCAAAAAAGACTGATCCATTTGCAATACATTAAAACCTTTTTTGCTACATACTTCAACATCTTCCTTATTTAAAGCTATACCTGTTAATTTTGAACACCCTAACTCTTTAAAAATTTCTAAAGCAACTCCTTGACCGCACCCTATATCTAAAATATTAAAATTTTTATAGTCAGGGTTATTTTTAAATACTGAAGTTAATATATTTTTTGATAATGTTGTATGTAACTCAGTTGGAATTTCTGGATAAGTTTGATATTCAATTTCATCTATAAAATTGCATAACCTTTCTAATTTTAAACGCTCTAATTTCATTTTCATACCTCTTTTTTATTTAATTTTAGGAATTTTCAGAGATTGTCCGACTTGCAAGTCTGCTGGAGTCTTTAACAAATCTTTATTTGCTTGATAAATTTTCATATAATATTTACTAGATCCATACATTTTGAAAGAAATACTACTTAAAGAATCATTTTTTTGAACAATATAAATTTTTTGTGAACTTGAAAATCTATCTTTAAATTCAGATTTTAAATTATTTGTCTGATTATCTTCTACTTGAGAAAGAGCCTCTTTTTTAACTTCTTTTTGGACAACAGAAGTTTTTTCTTGCTTCATATATTTACCAAGAGCTTTTCGTATAATATCATTCTGATATTTTAAATCCTTTGCATTTTTCAAATATTTTTTTGTCTTTTGAATTTCAAGTTTTAATTGCTTTTTTAACAATTCTATATTTTCATTATCAAAAGAAATTTGTTCAGCATCATATTGTTTTTGTAGTTCCTTGAAATACTTTTCTTCTGTCGTTTTAAGCCAAATTTCTACATTTGAATAATCTACATTTTTAGGTGCATATTTTAAATATTTTTTAAAATGAAAAATTGCATAAAAAGTTTTCCCCAAGTGGTCACCATATAAAGTCGCCAATTCATAATTAGTTTTATATGATCCAGGATATTTTATAAGAAATTCTTCAAAAAACTTTGCAGACTCTTCAAAATTTCCTTTCTCTTTAAGTTTTACAGCTTTAACAAATAAAGGATGCCGCAATTCATTTGTCTGTGGCTTACAACCATAACAAAAAATTGCGATTAATGCAAAAAGTGAAATATTTTTAAAAGACTTTACCATTATTCATTCAAAACCATATCAATACACATAACTGCTGCTAAAATTAGTTTCCTAATATCTGAATCTTCAGGAACAGTATCTGATATAGATAAAACATAATTATCAGCACTTGTAAACATTTCTTTCCCAAGCCCAGCCCATTTTTTTGCGACTTGTGCAAATTCTTCATTTCCAGATGTAAATTTAAAATCCCAACCTGTCCATTTTCCTTTTAACGAACATACCACCTGCTCATTTTTGTCTAAAACATCAAATGCTCCACCAAATGAAAATAATTTTTGCTTAAAACCACCTATTGCATTATCATTATTATCAAAAACATCTACTTTTGAAGTAAAAATTGTTACACCACGAGAAATACGAATAATCTGATTACCTTGTGTATCAGATACTATTATATTAAAAGGTGTATTTTTTTTATATTTTGTAAATCTAAACAATTTAGTTAAAGCCCCTAAATCCTCACGACACTCCATAATAATTTGATTAGTATCTGGATTATAAATATCATAATTGTTAGCCGCTTTAAACATTCCAACATGCTCTTTTATCAAAAATAAATTTTTATTTAGTTCTGCACTCATTTTAAATCTCCTATATTTGTTCTATTCTAATCACTTGAGCTTTATCATTAACAATTGACAATTTCTCTATTTTCACAATAGCATTTCTCAAATATTCTTCTTGGACAGAGTGAGTTAAAATTACTAATTTTTTGCGAGTATCATCATCTCCATCTTTTTGAACAAAGCTTGATATGCTAATATTATTTAAACTTAAAATCTCAGATATTTCTGCTATTACACCTGGTTTATCTTCTACCGATAAACGAATATAGAACTCTGTTTCAATTTCAGATATAGAATTAAATTTATTAAATTGCTTACCTACTCTAAATGCAGGGACTCTATGAACACAATTATGTTTTAAGTTTAAGGCGACATCTACAATATCTGCAACAACCGCTGATGCCGTAGCATCTCGCCCTGCTCCTTTTCCATAATAAAGAGTATCATCAACCACATCACCAGTTATCATAACTGCATTAAATACACCTGACACATTACCTAATAAAGATGATTTTGGTATCAAAGTAGGATGAACTCGTGCTTGAATATTTCCTTCAACTTGTTTCATTATTGCTAATAATTTAATTCTATAGCCCATTTCATCTGCAATTTTAATATCATCTAGCGTAATATCCCGAATACCTTCAACGCAAATAGGCTCCATTCCAATCCATTCGCCATAAGCTAAAGCTGTTAAAATTGCCGTTTTGTGTGCAGTATCAACCCCATCAACATCTAAAGAAGGTTCTGCTTCTGCATAACCTAATTCTTGAGCATCTTTAAGAATAGTTTCAAAACCAATTCCTTCATTTTCCATACGAGTTAAAATATAATTACAGGTTCCATTCATAATACCATAAATGCGTTCTATTCTATTTGCAGACAAACCTTCACGCAATGCTTTTATAACAGGGATTCCTCCAGCAACACTTGCTTCATAATATATATCAACAGATGATTTTTCTGCTGCAGCAAATAGTTCTTCTCCATGCTCAGCTAATAACGCTTTGTTAGCTGTAATAACTGGTTTTCCTGCATTTAAAGAATCTAATATAAATTTCTTTGCAATTGTTGTTCCGCCAACTAATTCAACAACAATATCAACTTCTTTAATAAGTTCCTCTACGCTTGTTGTTAAAACTTCCTTAGGGACTACAACTCCACGATCTGTAACAATATCCAAATCAGCAATTTTTGCTAATTTTAAACAAACCTCAGTTCGTTTTGAAATAACATCTGCATTTTTCAATAAACAATCAGCAACTCCAGCCCCAACTGTTCCAAAACCTATTATACCTACTTTTATTTCTTTCATTGTGAAATACTCCTTTGTTTAAATTTTATCATAAAAATAATATAAAACTGAGATTAATAACAGCAGAACAAAAAATGCAAAAGATAATATAATCATAATAAATTTAGATGAGCCGTTCTCTATAAGTATTTCATCCTCTTTTATTTTCTCTTTTTTATCTTCACTTGCTACTATTACAGTTTTTGTGTTTATATCATCAGACTCAAGTTCTAATATTAAATCATCCCAAGAGTCTTGTCTATCTTCTTTTCTTTTTGCTATCATTTTTTCAATGATATTTATACATTTATCTGATATATTAGGTCTAAATTCTTTTATAGATTTAGGATTAGAGTGCATTTGTGCAAGCATTAAATTTTTATATTCGCTGCTATCAAATGCTTTAACGCCTGTTATCATTTCATAAAAAACTAAACCTAAGCAATAAATATCAGACCGACAGTCTATATCATCTGCAGAATCAACTTGTTCTGGGCTCATATAACTAGGAATACCAACGATACTGCCAATACATGTTAAATGAGATTCTTTAGAGTTTAAAGATTTAGATAATCCAAATCCTCCTAACACAACCTTATTATTATTGGATAATAGAATTACGCTCGGGCAAATGCTTCTGTGTAGTAATTTTTTTGAATCCCAAGCATATTTTAATGCTTTTGCTAAATCGATAATATGCTTTGTTGCGTATGATTCAGAAAAAGTATTTACTTTGCTTAAATGATCATCTAAATATTGTCCAAGTTCACGCTCTGTTGTGAAAAATAATTGTCCATGCTCATTACCTTGTTCTATTGGCGTTGCTATACTAGGATGATTTAATAATGTAGTAATCCTAATTTCACGAATAAATCTTTTTGCAAATTCTCTATCAGTGCTAAGTTTTTTAGGAAGTAGTCTGAGTATAACAAACTGATTTGTTTCTGAATTTATACATTTATAAATCTCTTCTTGTGCAGTTCCAATCCTAATAAACTCAACTATTTTGAATTTAGATGCTATTATTGTGCCAATTTTAAACATTTATATGATAATTATCATATAAATGTATGATAATTTTTTATTGTATAAAAAAAATGCTAAATTCATCAATGATGAATTTAGCATTGGATTTTTACAAACTATGATGTTTTCTTTAAATTAGCAAGTAATTTAGCTAAATTTGATTTTTTACGATTAACTCTGTTTCTTGTTACCGTATTAACTTTCAATGCTTTATCGAAATTTGAGAATAATATTGTTAATAGTTTTGTACTAGCATCTACATCTCCTGATTCAATTGCATCTCTATAGTTTTTCTCATAAGTTGCTAATGCACTTTTACGAGTTTTGTGACGAAGATTATCCTTACTACTTGTTTTTAAGCGTTTCATCGCTGATTTGTTTTTAGACATTTTTGTATCCTTTTTTTGTTTTAATTACAATATGAAATAAACCTGAATCTAACTCAAAAGTTTATAAATTCAATTTAAACCTATAATTTCGCATATTTTTCCTAAAAATCAAGTTTTTTTTGATTTTTTTTAACAATACTTTATCTTATAGAAGAAAAATAGGGAATATTCCTATACGCCAGTCATTAATTAAAATATTTACCACTAATAAACACTAACAAAACACTAATCAGAAAATGTAAAGCATTACTTTTACTGTAATTTGTAAAACTTATTTTTAATGTATATTTAGTAAACCCCATTTTACCACAAAGTAGACGAAGTTTTTCGCAAAGAACACAAAGG
>JAOZMT010000205.1 GCA_029934175.1 Victivallales bacterium
TCCACTTAAATGTCTATCACAATGTGGGCAATTAAATTTAAAATTTTCACTCATTATTCATCTCCTTTAATGTTATTATAATTTAAATATTCAAAATTAACATAACTCTACATTCTTTATTTTTCAAATTTTTTTATAAAAAAAATCATTTTTTAAATAATATGGTTGATTTTATCTTGTTTTAATGCTATATTAAAAATAATCGACAAAAGGAGAATAAAATGAGATTTTTTTTACTATTAAACTTAATAATAATTTCTGCGAGTTATGCAGAAAATAAATTATCTATTTCTAAGACAGTTGAACAAATAATTATAGATAGCAAGTCTAAAGATTGCATAGTTCGCAAGAAATCTGCAATGATTTTAGGTAAATATAATTCACAAATAGCAATGAAGGCATTAGTTAATTGCTTAAGTGATGAAAATGATATGGTTAGAAATGCAGCTCTTGTTTCTATAATGGAAAAAAATTACATTCCACAATATGCGAAAGAAAATATTTTTTATTTACTTGTTGATTCAAATGTTCATACTAGACGCTTAGCATCATCCTCGCTTATGAAATTATATATTCCACAAATAAATAATCGTCCTAATCTTTGTAAAATTATAAAAATGGCATTGTCTGATAAAGATGATATTGTTAGAGAAAATATGATTTCAAATATTAATTATATAAATTTCAATATCCCAAATAATATTTTAGAAAATGCTCTCAAAGATTCTAATGATAATATAAAAATCGTGGCTTTGAATAAAATTTTGAATTATAGAAATAAAAAAATATTACTAGACACAATGATTGAACTCTCAAAAAGTAAAAACATTATTATAAAAAAAACTTTGTTATCAAGTATGAGATTTTTAACAAAAACGAATAAATTTGAAGAAGTAATTCAAACATTAATTAAAGATGATGATATTGGTATTAAAGCAGAAGCTATATCTTTGGCATTGTCAAAACAAATTCTTATAGATTTTGAAACTATTAAAGGTATTTTATTATCTAAACAAATAGAAGAAAATTTAGGTGTAAAAATAATATCATATATTACTATAAGGAAAGATAACTTAATATTTTTTCAAAATCTTTTAAAAGATGAGCGAGTTAAGTATCGCAGTATTGTATTATCTAAAATAATTAATTCACGATATAGAAAAGAAATAGATATTTGGAGCTTTTTAAATGATGAATCTATTGAAGTTAGAAAAGTTGCGAGTTATGCAATTTTGAAATATAATAGTAAGAAAAATATAGATGATTTATTTGATTTTATAAACAGTCCATATTCTGATGTTAGAGAATTTTTGGTAATCTATGCAACAAAGCAAGAACAAAGTGTTTGTGAAAGTTTATTATTAGAATTATTATTGGATGAAGACGAAAATGTAAGGCTTTTAGTTCTTTCAAGAATATACAACAAACAAATTAAGGACTGGTTAAATATTATCATATTAGCATTAGATGAAGATTCAGAACTTATATGTAAGCTAGTTGTTAAAATTTTATCTAAGCATTTTAAAGTTGCGACTTATGCAGAAAAAATAAGTATTGAAAAAGCTTTTAATATTTTTCTAGATAATCCTGCAAAATCACCATATTTAAAAACTAAAATTCAAACGATTTTATTGTTAAAGAATAAATGAAATATGCGAATTATGCAAAATAATATTACAAAAACTTGCAAAATGCATCAAAATGTGTCATATTGTTTGTTATGAAACCGCAAAATAAAACAAAATTACTAGGAGAAGAACGAGAATCGTTTATTCTTGATGCTTTAGTTCATAGTGGAAACGGAATTTGCGAACTAAGCAAATTACTGGAAGTGTCTGAAGCTACAGTTCGTAGAGACTTGCAATCATTAGAGAAGCAAGGAAAGGTTAAAAGAGTGCATGGTGGTGCTGTTTTGGTTAAAAAATCAAATATCGAACCTTTATATACAGAAAAAGCTGCATTCAATTCACTTGAAAAAGCATACATCGCAAAATTATCATTAGATTTAATTAATGATTCTGATACTATTTATTTAGATGGAGGAAGCACGGTTGTTCAATTAGCAAAACTATTAGATCAAAAAAACAATTTGACAATTATCACAAATTCACTTGCAGCAATCGCAGAATTAGTAAAAACAGGGCATAGACTTATTTTCATAGGTGGAGAAGTCCGAAAAATAAGTAGAACTGTTGTTGGAACTTTAACAAATGAAATTATTAAAAAATTAAAAATTGACAAAGCTTTTATGGGAACTTTAGGATTTACTATTGAAAATGGAATATCCACAACCGACACAAATGAAGCTTTTACAAAAGAATTAGTTATGAAAAAAGCAAATGAAATTATTGTTTTAGCAGATAGTTCAAAATTAGGAATATCATCTGCTGTTTCAAGTGGAAAAATTAGTGATATAGATACTCTTGTTACAGATAAAGGAATATCTGCGACTTATGCAGAAAAGCTAGAAAATATAAGAATAATAACTGATTAATATTGGAATATAATTATGGAAGATAAAATAAAACAAAAAGAAAGAGATATTGCTCTCATTGATGATTTGCTTATTAATGGAAGCGAAAATGGAATTGTAGAGTTTAAGTATAATAATGATAATCCTGAAATGATAGGTAAATTATGTTCTGCACTTTCAAATAAAGCTCGTGTTGATGAAAAAGATTTTGCTTATGTTATTTGGGGAATAGAAGATGATACAAAAAAGGTTGTTGGAACAACATTTAATCCAGAGACAAAGAAAAAAGGAAATCAAGTTTTTGTAATGTGGCTTTCTCAAATGTTAAATCCACATATTGTTTTTAGTTTTAGAAGAATTGAGCATCCAAAAGGTAAATTAGTTTTATTAGAAATTCCAGCAACACACACTGCTCCTGTAGAGTTTGATAAGACTTCATATATCAGAATTAATAGTGCTACACCTCGTTTGGCTGAATACCCAGAACATTTCAAGCGATTAATTGATAATTTGCGAACATATATGTGGGAAAAAGCAATTGCAAAAGCCTATGTAACACCAGATGATGTTTTAAAACTTTTAGAATATCCTATTTATTTTAAACTTACAAATCAAAATTTACCAAGCAATAAACATAGAATATTAGAAATATTACAAGCCGATAATTTAATAAAAAGAGATGTTGCTGGACATTGGAATATTACAAACTTAGGTGCTATTTTATTTGCAGAAAATCTTGATAACTTTGATTCTTCATTAGCTCGCAAGGGGATTCGTTTTGTGAGTTATGCTGGAGATAATAGAGTGGCAACTGTAAAATTAAGAGTTGATGGTAAAAAAGGTTATGCAACTGCTTTTCAAGGTGTTGTAAATTATATTAATGATTTATTGCCTGTGAATGAGCATATTGGTGCTACTCAAAGAAAAACAGAACTTATTTTCCCTGAATTAGCAATTCGAGAACTTATAGCAAACGCATTAATTCATCAAGATATGACAGTTAGTGGAGCTGGTCCGCTGGTAGAATTGTTTGAAACAAGACTCGAAATAACAAACCCAGGTAAATCATTGGTTCAAGCTGATAGAATGATAGACTTACCACCTCGCTCAAGAAATGAAGCATTAGCTTCATTAATGAGAAGAATGGAAATGTGTGAAGAACAAGGCACTGGATTAGATAAGGTTGTGAATAGTATTGAAATTAATCAACTGCCTCCACCTAAATTTCAAGAAATGGATAATGTTATGCGTGTTATATTATTTGCTCCTCGTTCATTTGCTGAAATGAATGTATCGGAACGAATTAGAGCTTGTTATCAACATTCTATTATGAAATATTTAGATGGAAATAAAATGAAAAATGCAAGCTTATGTGAGCGGTTTGGCATAGATAAAAAAAATGCTGCACAAGCTTCATTAGTTATTAAAAAAGCTTTGGATAAAGGTGTAATAAAAGTTGCAGACCCTGAGCATCCTCGTGGTGGTTATGAGCCTAATTGGGCATAAAATAAGTTTCTTGACTGGGTTTTGATTATGGAGGCATTTTTTGTGATTACGACTGTTTGAGTTGTATGGTAAAATATTGACTATAATATAGATATGACTCAAATTTTTTCTTGACTCTGTTTTGATTGGTGAAAAATTATATAATTTTTTCAAAAATAAAAATTTTTGAAATATTTTTTTATAAAATTATTTGATAATATTTGTTAAATTACAGTTTCTTGACTGGGTTTTGACTGAGGCAGTGTTTTTCGTGAAATTGCTTGATTAGGATACTGTTTAAGTGTTTTATCATAAAACAAATATAACTCAAAAAAGTTCTTGACTGGGTTTTGATTGAAAGCTAAAGGAAAGAATACTAATTTAGAGATTTGAGTAATGTAATTTATTAAGTTAGAGTGAATTAAGTGTTGTTATTTTAAAAAAATTAAAAATTGCACAATTCGCATAAAAAAGTAAACTTTTTGCATAAATCGCAAAATAAAAAAGGAGAAAAAAATGACGGATAAAGAAAAATTGATGAAGAGGAAAGAAGAGATTAAAGAATTATTAATTTCTTTTTTTGAAGAAGAGTGTGATGAAAAAATAGAAGAATATTCATTAAAATTATTAGAAAAAATCTTTAGAAAAAGGACTTATTCATTTAAGTCAGGAAAGCTTGAAAATTGGGCTGGTGCAATAGTTTGCGTTATAGCTAGATTAAATTTCTTGTTTGATAAATCAAATAAAAATTGCTTAACAATGGATACTATATGCGATTTTTTTGATGCAAAGAAAAAAACAATAGGCAATAAAGCATCAGAAATAGAGAAAAATTGCAAAATAAAATTGGGTTCTAAAGGAGCTTCTGACTTGTGTGATTCTGGAATAACTGATATGTTTAGAGTTGTGCAACTTTCAAATGGAATGGTTGTTACTCTTAGTATGGCAAAAGAAATGGGATATGTTATAAAATAAACAAGGAAAAAGATGTAAAATGACTCAATTTTGACACAAGCTGTGGCGAAATTACATTGGTATTACTAAAAATTAAATATATATAAATTTTAACAATCTGTGAAAAGCGCAGAAAAACAAAAAGGAGAATAAAAATGAGTAACTATTACAGTGACTTAGGGCCTGACTTTAAAGCCAGGAAAGTGAAAATTGCTGAAATTCCAGCATTTCAGTATG
>JAOZMT010000206.1 GCA_029934175.1 Victivallales bacterium
AGGCAAGATGCCTGACGATACTTTGCAGGCAAGATGCCTGCGTTACTTTTTGCTTAGCAAGTTTTATTGTTTGTTTTCTCTAAAATAGAATCCCGAAATGTTAGTTATGTAGTTTCTTTGCTCTGAGGACAAAGCAAATTACTTGGTTGTTTTTATAACTCAATAAACGATGTGCTTTTCCCAGTATCTGAGCATTATGCCACCGAGACGGTGGCGCTCCTAGTAAATCAGTTAGCAATTTTATTACTCAACGATCATATGTGATATCAGGAGATATTTTGATATTGCGTGCGTTTGTGATATTCTTAAATTAGATATTAAAATTGTAAAAAAAATAGGGATAAAATTAAAAATTGTTTGTAAACCCCCTTTAATATGGCATATTACAAACGCACGCATAACATCATATTTTAGATATGACATATTACAAACAGTAAAAAAAGGAGAAGTTTAAAGATGGAATTAATTGATTATCAGAGGTATATAGAGGAAAATGGTTTTGCAAATCGCGAAACTAGTAAATATTTTGTAAGTTGGGTAAAGACATTTTTGAGTAGTCATTTTTCAGAAATGCTGACAAATCAAGATAAACTAATGCAATTTATATCATCTTTAGAGTTAAATGAAAAGATAGAATCTTGGCAATGTGATCAAGCTAGAAAGGCAGTAGAATTATATATAAATATGTTTTTAAATAATAAAGAAACAGGGGCATCTTCAAATAAAGAGACAACAGTAAATCATCATGGAATACTTGAAAAAGTAAAAACAGCTTTACGATTAAAGCATTATGCATATCGAACCGAGAAAACTTATTTGAATCGAATTTCAGGTTATTTAAAATATTGTGAGTTTAATAATAAAGGTATAGAGAATAGTAAAAGTGTAAAAAGTTATTTGACTTATCTAGCAGTTAAAAAGAATGTTTCTAGTAGCACACAAAATCAAGTATTTAATGCGATATTATTTTTATTTAAATATGTTTTAGAGAAGAATTTGGAAGATATACAAGATAGTGTCAGAGCTAAAGGGAAAAAGAATTTGCCAACAGTTTTGAGTATAGATGAGATAAAGTTGTTATTTAAACAAGTAGAAGGCACCAAAAGTTTGATGCTTGAATTAATTTATGGAGCAGGTTTAAGAGTATCAGAATTAACGAGAATGCGTGTTATGAATATTGATTTTGATAATAAGCATATTATAATTAAAGATGGCAAAGGAGGAAAAGACCGTATAGTATCTTTACCGATAAAACTGAAAGATGACTTGCGAGTTCATTTGTCAAAGGTGAAAGAGTTACACAATAAAGATTTGGGATTAGGTTTTGGCGATGTATATTTGCCACAGGCTTTAAGTCGTAAATATCCACAGGCAGGGAAGGAATGGATCTGGCAGTATGTTTTCCCATCAGGAAATCTTGCAATAGATCCACGAAGCGGAAAGACTCGTCGTCATCATGTTTTAGATCAAACAGTTCAAAAATTCATGCGTCAAGCAGTAAAAGGTGCAGGATTTGCGAAGCGTGCAACAGTGCATACTTTGAGGCATAGTTTTGCAACACATTTATTGATGAGTGGTGTAAATATAAGAGAAATACAAGAATTATTAGGGCATAAGAGTGTGGAAACAACGATGATTTATACACATATTATGCGTGAATTATCCGAAGTACCTCGTTCTCCATTGGATATGCTTTAAACTTTAAACAGTTGCTCCATTTTTGCTCTTTGGATAGTAATTTGTGCTGTCCCCAGCGCAAAAAAGTAAATGGTTGTATGTTTGTTATTTCAGATGAAAAATATAGTTTAAGGAAAGTTATGTAGTTTCTTTGCTCTGAGGACAGAGCAAGTTACTCAGAAACTTTAAAAATATGATATGAATCTTAATTTTCTTAATGTAAAAAATATTAAAACTTGAAAAAACATAATGATATGCTATCTTATCTCTTCAAATTTTAATAAAAAAGGATAGTGAAATGAAAAAAAGATTAATGTTTATTGCATGTCTCGCAATAACAGGTTCAATATATGCCTCTGGAGGCGAACACGATTTAACTCATAAAATGATGCTTTTGATGATGCAACTTGGAGTCATTATATTTGCTGCAAAAATAGGAAGTATGCTTTGTGAAAAAATTAAAGTTCCAGGAGTTTTAGGTGAAATAACTGCAGGAATGATAGTTGGTCCATATATGTTAGGAGGCTTGCATTTCCCAGGACTTGAAAATGGACTATTTCCTATCGCAGAAGGAATATTACCTATATCTCCTGAATTATATGGAATTTGCTCTTTAGCAGCAATCGTTTTACTTTTCATAGTAGGCTTGGAAACAGAAATCGAACTATTAATCAAATACTCTATCGTAGGTGGAGTCGTTGGAATAGGTGGCGTAACAGTATCTTTTTTATTGGGTAATTATGGAACCATTTTAATGTCAGAATATATTTTCAATCAACATTTAACATTTTTATCTCCTCCAGCTTTATTGATGGGTATTGTATCAACTGCAACATCAGTAGGTATTTCAGCACGAATATTATCGGAGCGAAAAAAACTTGATTCTCCAGAGGGCGTTACAATTTTAGCAGGAGCTGTAATTGATGATGTTTTAGGAATTATATTACTTGCTGTAGGCTTAGGAGTTATATCATCATCAAAAGAATCAGGAACAGTTGAATGGGGAGCTATTGGGCTCATAGCAGGTAAGGCAATTGCAATTTGGCTCGGAGCTACTGTTATTGGATTATTTTTCTCTCAAAAAATAGGATTCTTATTGAAACAGTTTAAAGACAGAACAGTTATTGCAATTATGGCACTTGGCATGGCATTAATCCTTGCAGGTTTGTTTGAAGAAGCAAAATTAGCAATGGTTATTGGAGCGTATGTTATGGGATTATCTTTATCACAAACTGATATAAGCCGTGTAATTATGGAAAAATTAGATCCAATAAAACTATTGCTTGTTCCAATCTTTTTTGCAGTGATGGGAATGCTTGTAGATCCTAGTTTATTTTTAAAATCAGAGGTATTAATGTTTGGAATAGGATTTACAGTTATTGCAGCAGTTGGTAAATTAATTGGCTGTGGAATACCTGTTTTATTTTGTAATTTTAATTTTAGAGGAGCTTTGCGAATTGGTGTTGGAATGTTGCCAAAAGGTGAAGTTACTTTAATCGTAGCAGGAATTGGTCTAGCGAATGAGTTATTATCTCCTGAATTATTTGGTGCAATTCTACTAACAGTGCTACTTACAATGTTTATTGCACCTCCTGCACTAATCGCAACTTTAAAAAATCCTGCAAGTGGATTGAGAAAATCAGATAATAAAGACCTAGAAGAACGAATAGTATTTTCATTTCCCAATATCCAAACTACTGAGCTATTAGCCTCAAATGTTATATTGGCATTTACAAATGAAGAATTTTATGTTCATTCTCTAGGGAATAAGATTAGAGAAAAGGTTTATCAATTTCGTAAAGATGAAATGGTCATTGGATTTCGATGTGATGGTTGTGAAATTATATTTGAGTGCAAAAAAGACTTAATAACTTTTGTAAATACCGCAATGATAGAAGTTGTAGCGGAACTTGAAGTAATCATGCAGGAATTAAAGAAACCTATTGATAAGAAAAATATTGCACAAGCGATGCAATCACAAGGAGCATCATCTGACCAAAAAGCACAATTCGCAAATTATATCACTGAAGAATGTTTGCTTTATGATATTCAAGGAAATACAAAATGGGAAATAATCGATGAATTATTAGATAAATTAAATAGTCATTGGAAATTGGATGATATTGAAGATGCGAGAAAAGCAGTCTTATCTCGTGAAAAAAGTATGTCAACTGGAATGCAGTTTGGTCTTGCTATTCCTCATGGAAAAACTGATGTTGTAGATAAAATAATTTGCGTTATTGGAGTGAAAAAACAAGGGATTGATTTTGACTCATTGGATAAAGTTCCGTCAAATATTTTTGTTTTAGCCTTATCTCCAGCAAGTTCCCCTGCCCCGCATATGCAATTTATGTCAACGATGAGTCAAGCACTTGATGATGCAACTAGAAATAATTTACTTAATTGTAATTCTAATAAAGAAATGTATAATATATTAACTGAAGGTATAAAAAATGGAAAAAGAACTTAAAGCACAATTAGAAGCGTTGTCTTTTGAAAATGGGTTATCTCATTTGGAAAAGATTGTGAATGAAATGGAAAATGGGAATTTAGCATTAGACCAAATGATGAATAGGTTTGAGGAAGGCTCGCTGCTATCAAAGCAATGTCGTGGCAAATTAAGTGAATTGGAGAAAAAAATAGAAATTTTAGTTAAAGATGAGAATAACCCCAATGGTAATTGGGAAAACTTCAACGCATAATTATTAAAAAGAAAGACTATAATGAATAAAGAATCCTTTAAAATAATACACTTATTAACTCATCCAACCGATGAGCGAGAGATTCGTTCTATACGATTTGCAAAGCGTGTTGCAAAAGTTTTAAATTGTGATTATGAACAAAATATAAATGAGTTATATACTAAAACTCCACCTGCTGAAAATTGTAAATATCCAAAGTTTATTCGTTCTAAAATGCAAATGATAAAAAGCGAATCTGGTGGAATTAGGGAAGCTCTAGCTCCTGGTCAATACGGATGTTTTTTAGCACATAAACAGGCTATTTTAAACCATGCAAAAACATCAAGCAGTTCTCTTATAGTTTTTGAATGTGATGCTGTTGCCTCCAGCCTCTCATGTAAATATTTTAAAATATTATTACCTGAAATTATTGAATTCATAAAAGAAAAAAAAATTAAACTTTTTTCTTTTGGAGGTACATATGGAAACGAATACTTAACAAATTTACAGAAATATGAAAATTTTTATTTAGATAATGTTATGCTTGGAACTCATGCCTATTTCATTCATTCTTCAATGCTACAAAGCGTTGTTGATGTTTTAGATAATGCTTTATGGGATGCTATGGATATATTTTATAGTGAAAACTTAAGTCCTATTGGAACATATATTGCTCCACTTTCAGTTCAAGGAACAGGAAAGTCATTGTTGACAGGACTTATGAAACAAATTGAAAAATAAATAAGCGATAATCAAATAAAAAATTAGTGACTAATTGAAAATTGACTAT